>JAFOXE010000215.1 GCA_017425765.1 Paraprevotella sp.
GATCTTGCTATTGAGCAAATGAAGAAGTTCATTGTGAAGTCTTACGGCAAGAAGGGCGAAGACGTTGTGAACAAGAACTATGCTGCCGTTGACCGCGGTGGTGAATACCAACAACTTGCTGTAGACGCTGCTTGGGCAAACTTGTCTACCGATGAGAAAGCCGCTAACAACGATCCTGCTTTCATCAACGAGGTAGTTCGTCCTATCAACGCACAAAACGGTGATTTACTGCCCGTTTCTGCATTCAAGGGTCTTGAAGACGGAACATGGCCACAAGGATGTGCTGCCTATGAAAAGCGTGGTGTAGCTCCTTTCGTGCCCACCTGGAATCCTGAGAACTGTATTCAATGTAACAAGTGTGCATACGTATGTCCTCACGCTGCAATCCGTCCGTTTGTTTTGGATGCAGCCGAGATGGAAGGTTTCCAAGCACCAGCAATTGAAATGAAGGCTCCTGCTGCAATGAAGGGCATGAACTTCCGCATCCAAGTAAGTGTACTTGACTGTTTGGGTTGCGGTAACTGTGCCGACGTTTGTCCGGGTAATCCTAAGACCGGTAAGGCTCTTGAGATGGTAGCCCTTGAAGGCGAACTTGACGAAGCAGCAAATTGGGAGTACTGCACTAAGAATGTGAAGAGCAAACAAGACCTTATCGACATCAAGAGCAACGTGAAGAATTCTCAGTTTGCCACTCCATTGTTCGAGTTCTCCGGCGCATGCTCTGGTTGCGGTGAAACTCCTTACGTTAAGTTGATTTCTCAACTCTTCGGCGACCGTGAAATCGTAGCTAATGCCACCGGTTGTTCTTCAATCTACTCTGGCTCTATTCCTTCTACTCCATATACCAAGAACGAAAAGGGTCAAGGTCCCGCATGGGCTAACTCATTGTTCGAAGACTTCTGCGAATTTGGTTTGGGTATGACTTTGGCCAACAAGAAAATGCGTACTCGCATTGCAGATCTTTTGACTGAGGCCATCGCTAGCGAAGAAACTCCTGCTGAATTCAAGGCTGCTGCACAAGCATGGTTGGACGGTAAGGATGATGCTGACGCAAGCAAGGCTGCTGCGGCTCAATTGAATCCGATGATCGAGGCATGTGCCGCACAAGGTTGCCCAATCTGCATCAAGTTGCAAGAGTTGACACACTACCTTGTAAAGCGCAGCCAATGGATTATTGGTGGTGACGGTGCTTCATACGATATCGGTTACGGTGGTCTTGACCACGTGATTGCAAGCGGTGAAGACGTGAACATCCTTGTTTTGGACACCGAGGTATACTCTAACACCGGTGGTCAATCTTCAAAGGCAACTCCTCTTGGTGCCATCGCTAAGTTCGCCGCAAGCGGAAAGCGTATTCGCAAAAAGGATCTTGGTATGATTGCCACAACCTATGGCTACGTATATGTGGCTCAGATTGCAATGGGCGCCGACCAAGCACAATGTCTTAAGGCTATCCGCGAGGCAGAAGCTTATCCCGGCCCATCTATCATCATCGCCTACGCTCCATGTATCAATCATGGTTTGAAGAAGGGTATGGGCAAGAGCCAAGCCGAAGAAGCTGCTGCCGTTGAATGTGGTTACTGGCATCTATGGCGCTACAACCCAGCTTTGGAGGAAGAAGGTAAGAATCCATTCTCATTAGATTCTAAAGAACCTAAGTGGGAAGCCTTCCAAGACTACTTGAAGGGCGAGGTTCGCTTTGCCTCTGTAATGAAGCAGTATCCAACAGAAGCTGCCGATCTATTCCAAGCTTGCGAGGACATGGCAAAGAAGCGTTATCAAAGCTATATCCGTATGACTAAGATGGACTGGAGCGAATAACCGCACCGTCTGTTCGTAGACATATTTAATCCATTAGGCTCGGTTCTTTAGAAGTACCGAGCCTTTTTCGTACACGAAAATAAATTCTCTCTTTGTTCGAGCGTTATTTTCGATTATATTTGCTGCACGTAATATGAAGAACCTATTCCTATATCTATATATAGTCCTCGCCTTTTTGGTGCAGGCATACATAGGCAATTTCCCGTTGTCTATGATGGTATTCCCGATGAACCTACTTTTGGCTGCCGTATGGATTACCCTTATGGTGTGGCTCTACACAAAGATGTCCACAAGTGCATTCACACGTTTTCTATTGTCGCCGGGAACCACGATACATAGTCTTGTTATCGTAATCGTAATGGCCTTGATTATTGGTTTGTTTCCTCAGCTATCCCCATCCGAGGCTGCGAGTCAAGACACACTCCTTGCTCGTTTGGGTTGCTACGATTTCGTCACCTCATGGCCTTTTCTTGCTGCACTATTCTTGTTGCAGACAGTGTTAGGGATGTGCATCCTACGTGGTTGGCGCCATAAAAAACACTTCCGCCCACGCTTTTTCTTTGTTCATGTAGGTTTATGGCTGGCCCTCTTCGGAGGCTTTTGGGGTGCTGCCGACACTGAAATTTTGCGCATGCCCGTTTATCGCGAAGCTCCCAGCAATGAGGCTTTTCACGAAGATGGTCGCCCCACTTTCCTTGCTTATAACCTACAGCTACACGATTTCCAAGTAGACTATTATGCCAATGGCATACCCTCACGATATGCTGCGACACTTTGTGCTCCTGCCGACACCTTTACTCTTGAAGTCAATCATCCCTACTCCATCCTATGGGGAGAAGATATCTACCTTACGAGCTACGACGTGCAAAAAGGAGCCCAATCTCCCTACTGCATAGTACAAATTGTACGCGAGCCTTGGAAGTACGTCACTGCCGCGGGCATCCTACTCTTGTTAATGGGTGCTGTGCTCATCTTCTTTCGTAAACCTAAACATTCACGCACATGATTACGTGGAACTCCTTTCTATATTGGGCAATACCTACCTTCGTTCTATCCGTAGTGGGTTCCGTACTCTCGCTACGGAGCGAAAAGCGCAGCTATGCCGCTATGTTTGCCACCCTCACTGCAGTGTGTGTGCTTTCCGGTTTTGTAGCCGGTTTATGGACATCCTTAGAACGTCCCCCTTTGCGCACCATGGGCGAAACCCGCCTATGGTATTCTCTTTTCATGCTCATCGCGGGGTTATTCACCTACATACGTTGGGGGTTCCGATGGATACTTTCTTTCTCTACCCTCGTTAGCACGGTGTTCCTTGTCATTAACATTCTACGCCCTGACATTCACGACCGCTCGCTTATGCCGGCCCTACAAAGTCCGTGGTTTATTCCCCACGTCACCGTCTACATTTTTTCCTATTCAGTTCTGGGTTGTGCTTTTTTATTAGGTCTTTACAATTTGCACTACAAGAAAAAAGATTTACTTCCCGTAGCCGACAATCTTGTACACATAGGTCTTTGTTTCCTTACACTCGGTATGCTGTTCGGTTCTCTATGGGCCAAAGAGGCTTGGGGACGTTATTGGAGTTGGGACCCCAAGGAAACCTGGGCCGTTATCACATGGGTGGGCTATCTTTTGTATATTCATCTACGTCTGATGAGGCCTAAGCTTCGCATTTGGGCATGCATACTTTTGATTCTTTCTTTCGTAGGTCTTCAAATCTGTTGGTACGGCATCAACTATCTGCCGTCTGCCCAAAACAGTGTACATGCCTATACTCGAGGTTCGTAGCGACTCCTCATTTCCACGGCAGTCTAAAAATCTTGTCTTGGTTTCATGACCTTGTGTAAGTTTTTTATACTTTTGCATACAAACTATTATTTTCTATACGCATCACATCTAAATTCAGACTATATGAAAAAGAAACTTTCTTATTTGTGGATTATACTGCTCATCGTTGCTGTGGCAGCCACATTTACGTATCGAATGATGAACTGTCCTCCGGCCGAAGACCTTCCGCTTAACGCTCAAGTCATAAAGATCTTCAAGGATGGAGGATGCATAAGCTGTCATTCCGAGAATCCCGAACTTCCTTTCTATGCCGAATTCCCTATGGCCGGCGACATTGTGAAAGCGGATGCCGACTCCGGATACCGTGCTTTCGACATGGCTCCAATGTTGTTGGCATTGGAACAAGGCCAACTTCCACACCCCGTTGACATGGCCAAAGTGGGCAAGGTTATGGAAGACCAACGCATGCCCATGGCCAAATACTATTTGGTACATTGGGGCAGTTCTACCACCGATGCCAAACGCGACATTATTTTGAATTGGCTTACAGAATACCGAAGCACTTACTACGGTGATGGCCTTTCGGGCGAACGAGCCGGTGAACCCATACGTCCCATTGCCACTTCCTATTCCGTAAATGAGGATAAGGCAAATTTGGGCTTTATGTTGTATCACGACAAGCGTCTTTCTGTAGACAACACCGTATCCTGCGCTTCATGCCACGACCTCAGCACCGGTGGTGTCGACAACAAACAATACTCTGAAGGCGTAGAAGGACAAAAAGGTGGTGTGAACGCCCCTACCGTATACAATGCCGTATACAACTTCGTTCAGTTCTGGGACGGACGCGCCAAAACATTAGCCGATCAGGCTGCAGGACCTCCGCTCAACCCCGTGGAAATGGCCTCAACCTCTTTCGACGAAATCATCGCTAAATTGCAACAAGATAAAGAATTTGTAGAAGCTTTCTGTGCACAATACCCAAAAGGCTTGACACAAGCCACCATTACAGACGCAATTGAACAATTCGAGAAAACGCTCATCACACCGAATGCCCGTTTCGATGCCTACCTCAAGGGCAACAACGAGGCCATTACAGCACAAGAGCTTCAAGGTTATGAATGGTTCAAGAAGTATGATTGCGCCACATGTCACATTGGTCCTAATGCCGGTGGCATGTCATACGAACTTATGGGTTTGCGTAAACATTACTTTGCCGACCGTGGAATGGAATTGACCAACGAAGATAACGGCCGATACAAGGAAACACAACAAGAAAGAGACCGCCATCGTTTCAAGGTGCCAGGCTTGCGCAACGTGGCTCTAACTTGGCCATACTACCACGACGGAACTCGCACCACATTGACCGAAGCCGTACGCGATATGGGTACCTACCAAAGCGGCGTTACGCTTTCCAACGAGGAGGTAGAGGGCATTACCGCCTTCTTGCGTAGCCTTACCGGCGAACATAAAGGTTCTTTACTCACAAATCCTAAAGGGGAACAATAATAAACCCTTCCGCATAAAAATTGCCGTAGCACTGAGTTTCGCTCTCAATGCCACGGCAATTTCTTTTTGTACACACTACACCTTATTATATATATATCTGTTCGCCACACGAAAGATAGGCTATTTGTTCGCCAAGTTCATCCCGCAACCGTTCGTAGGCCTCCATTCCCGTGCAGTGCAGTGTGTAATACATACACTTTCGCTGTTTCAACTCATCAACGAACCGCTGCATAAAAGTTTCTTCCTCTTCCTTGCTCAGCCCCATCTTCATTAAATGAAATCCGGCCACCACATGTGTCAATCGTTTCCCGGTCAATTCTTCGGCACGTTGCATGATGTTAATTATACCGGCATGAGCACAACCGGCTATCAGCACCAAATTGTTTCCTTCGCTTATCAAGACGTTTTGTTCGTCTGTGAAAGGGTCTGCCAAACCATGTTCATCAGCAAAGAGTAATTTGTTTCCGGGCGGACAACACACCGCCCCCTTTACATTCGAGAACAACCTCACCCCCTTACACACTTCTGTTTCGCCTTCACAAAACCGCCAATCATCGGTCATCAATTCGTCTTTCTGCCACTGTTTGTCAAGACCTATATAGCTCAACCCTTTGGGTCGCAACGAGTAATGAGGAGCAAAAGCCTGACGGTGCAAATAAATGGGTAAAGCAGGGCGTAACGCCGTAAGCACACGCAGTCCGCCACCGTGATCATAGTGTCCGTGCGAGAGTATAGCAAAACTCACCTCCGAAAGATCCACGTCCATCCGTTCGGCATTACGTACAAACAAATCACTCTGTCCCACGTCGAATAGAAACGCCTCCCCATCGTTGAGCAAAATGTGTAACGACAATCCATGCTCCACAGGAAGACCAAGCGACGAGGTGTTCTCCACTAATACAGACAGTTTCATACCACGGTTTGTTGATTTACTGCAAATATAACATTGTTTCTCGAGATTATCACCGAAGGCGATTGTCCATGTCCCAGAAAAAACGTAATATTGTGAAATAAAACAAGCACACATGAAACTAATCTACTTTCACGGTTTTGGTTCGTCCGGTGCCAGTGGCACGGTAGAAACCCTTCGCAAATGCCTTCCTTCAGCCGAAGTCATCGCCCCCGACATTCCGATCGACCCTGTTGAAGCCCTTCCTTATTTGCAGGAACTATGCGAAAAAGAACAGCCTGACCTTGTAGTGGGTACTAGTATGGGGGGCATGTATGCACAGCAGATGCGCGGTTTTACTCGCATTTGCATCAATCCGGCTTTCAATATGTCCACCATGAGCAAATCGCTAAAGACCGGCACGTACAAGTTCTTTAACGGGCGAAAAGACCACCAAAAGGAATTTAAAATCACGAAGGAAATTATCCAACATCATAATCAAATGGAGCGTGCCCAGTTCAAAAACATCACAGAAACCGACCGCGCCAATTGCTACGGACTATTCGGCATCAACGACACACAAGTAAACTGCCACGATTTGTTCAAGAAGCACTACCCCAATGCCATCCGATTCGAGGGTGAGCACCGACTTACCGACAAGGTCATTCACAAAGTTCTGCTACCCCTTATCAAAGAACTATGGGGCAATGAGAAGTACGAAGAAGCTCGCAAAGAACCACTCCCGTATTGACATTAAAAACACACCATGGTGTAAGTACCCTCTACACCATGGTGTCGTTGCATTTTGGCGTAGGTCTTGTTCACACGAGACCTACGTGTGTTTTCAGCCCTATCCTCACATCTACGCCTCTATACGATAGATGCGCACCACTTTTACGCTCAGCTCACACTTTTTTGAAGAAAAAACGAATATTTTTACATGAAAATCTCAAAAACATTTGGAGGAAACAAAATAAATCCATACCTTTGCATCGCTTTTGAAAACAAGAGCCTCTCTAAGAAGAGTTTTGGAGAGATGGTAGAGTGGTCGATTACAGCAGTCTTGAAAACTGCCGTGCTGAGAGGCACCGGGGGTTCGAATCCCTCTCTCTCCGCTAAGAGGTCTTGCAAATACTTGCAAGACCTCTTTTCTTTTGTATACTCCATCATACTTATACGTTCATTTTTACATACAAAAAAAATCAAGAATGGATATGCAACCGGAAACAACACCACTACACACCAATGAAAGCTAAACAGAACAATCTATACACCTACAGAAACAAGCAGCGAGGTCGCCTTATAAACGGCAACCTCGCTGCTTGTTTGTATGGAAAAGCCTCAACAGACCTTTACTCACATAATCGTTTCCAACCTATTTCTGTGGCGTGTAGTACTGATGGAATAGCGTTACAGCCTCAATACCTTTACGGAACATATCCAATGAGAAGCACTCATTGGGCGAATGAATAGCATTTTGTTCCAATCCGAAACCCATCAACACGGTCTTAATTTCAAGTATACGTTCAAAATTGCTGATGATGGGGATACTTCCTCCACGACGCACCGCCAAAGGCTTCTTGCCAAAGACATCCTCAATCGCTGCCTCGGCCGCTTTATAGGCTGGAATGGTTATCGGACACACATAACCTTCGCCACCATGCAACGGAGTTACTTTGACACGAATGTAAGGAGGTGCTATCTGAGCAACGTAATCTATAAACTTTTGCGAAATAACGTCGTGCTTTTGATGCGGAACCAATCGGCACGACACCTTTGCATAGGCTTTTGACGGCAACACAGTTTTGGAGCCTTCACCAGTGTATCCACCCCAAATACCGCACACATCGAAAGAAGGACGGCAACTATTACGTTCCAACGTAGAATACCCCTCCTCACCTTTCAACGCATCCACGTCAATGGCAGCCTTGTACTTTTCTTCGTCAAAAGGTATGCCCGCCAACATGGTACGCTCCTCGGCCGACAATTCTTCTACATCGTCATAAAAGCCTGGAATGGTGATGCGGCCTTTCTCGTCTACCATTCGCGAAAGCAAGTTACAAAGTTCATTTATGGGGTTAGCCACTGCACCGCCGAAATGGCCGGAATGTAAATCACGGTTGGGGCCCGTTACCTCCAGCTCCCAATATGCCAAACCACGCAGGCCGGTAGTCAATGAGGGCAAATCGGCATCCAACATACTTGTATCCGATACAAGAATGATATCAGCAGACAATAAGTCTTTGTGCTCGGTAAGAAACGGTGTTAGACTAGGAGAGCCTATTTCTTCTTCTCCTTCAAAAATGAATTTCACATTGTGGCGAAGCAAGCCTTCGCGTACAAGGTATTCAAACGCCTTGACCTGAATCAAGGCCTGCCCCTTATCGTCGTCCGCACCTCGGGCATAGAGAAGACCTTCGCGTATCGTAGGCTCAAACGGACTGCTATGCCAGAGTTCAAGAGGCTCTGCGGGCATCACATCATAATGACCATATATCAAAATCGTAGGTGCTTTCTCGTCTACCATTTTTTCGGCATACACCAAGGGGTTACCTTTAGAAGGCATCACCTCGGCTTTGTCTACACCGGCTTCCAACAATAATTCCTTCCAACGAAGGGCACACGCTTCAATATCTCCTTTATGCTCGGGCTTAGCACTGATACTGGGTATACGTATCAAACTGCCCCACTCCTCTATAAACCTATCTTCATGGGTTCGGATGTATTCTTTTATTTCCATCATGTAAATCTTTTATTTCTTTGTTCTCAAATGTACACAATTTTCGCACGGCAACCGAGAACTTCATGGGCTTTTAATAAAAATTAAGAGCATCACAACTTATAAAACCTCTCATTATCTTGTACAAAAATCGTTACTTCAGTATTGTAATGAGAAGATTTGAGTATCTTTGCATTTATACATCATTGAAAACAGATTATGAATTTTCTTAAAGCACTCTTCGGTGGCGTGGAAGAAAGCCCCGAGGTTCAAGAACAAAAAAAAGCAGAGAAGAACTTTAACATACTGAAGTATGACGGCATTCGTGCCTTACAAACCAGACAAACAGACTACGCCGTAAAATGCTTTACAGAGGCTCTTAAATTGAAAGCCGATGCCGAGGCGGAACTGTATTTAACACAGGCTTATATCCGCAACGGACAATTGGATGCGGCATACGAAACATTGACGCATATTTTGGAACAAGATGCCGAAAACATAGAAATTTTAATGCTGAAAGCACAAATTACATATAACCTTACAAAGTACGATGAGGTGGTGAACATTTGTCAACAAGTTCTTCAATTAGACGATACAAACTCCGCGGCCTACTTTCAAAAAGCAAGAGCAGAATATGCCCGCAAGGATGTATTCAATGCCATAGCCTCATGCACAAAGGCTATTGCCAATGCGCCGGAGTTGGAACAGGCCTACCTGCTCCGCGCCGAGATTTTGGAGAGTATGAATCAGTTTGCCGATGCTGAAGCCGACATTGATTACCTTCTGCAACATTTTGAACCCACCGAAGAGGGATTGATGCAAAAAGGAGTTCTGCGCATGAAACAAGGAGCATACGACAAGGCCATCACACTCTTCAAACAAGTAACAGAGCTAAATCCGTTCCATGAAAAGGCATATATCTGCAGTTCGGAAGCAACCACACTGCAAGGAAACGCTGAACAAGCGCTGCAAGGATTGGACGAGGCTCTACAAATGATGCCGGAGAACGCCCAACTATATAAGGAACGTGGGCGTGTGAAAGTTTTGCTGAACGACAAAGCGGGAGCAATGGAGGATGTAAGACGCTCTTTGGAACTGAATCCAGAAGAGGCAAAACACCTTGAAGGACTGTTCACCAACACAGAAAAAGAGATGGAGGCACGCTACAAAAGTCAAAACCCTTACGGCTTCTAAACAAAAGACTACCTAATGTGACATCTTTACGAACAGGAACAAAATTTATTTAAAAAAGCACCTTTTTCTTGCACACGAAAATAAAAAATCTCTATATTTGCAGAGAACATCAAAAAAACATTGTGATGAAAACCTTGTTTAACGCATTTTTCTACTTCTTCTTTTACTTCTACTTTATTCAAAGAGCAGAAGCGGGAAGTCGTATATGTTGAACAAGACAATAAAGAACAATCAATAGCACATAAAAATCCCGCTTCGAAAGAGGTGGGATTTTTTTTGCAACTAAATAAAAAAAGGAGAAGAACATAATGAAACGAATTGCAATTCAAGGCAGCAAAGGATCGTTCCACGACGTGGCAGCACACCGATATTTCGAAGGAGAAGAGATCGAGTTAATCTTCTGTTCAACCTTTGAACAAGTCTTTGCCGAGATAGCAAACGATAGCTCAGTCATCGGCATGGTTGCCATTGAAAACACTATTGCCGGAAGTTTGTTGCGTAATTATGAGTTGCTACGAGAGAGCAACGCCACCATCATTGGCGAACATAAGCTTAGAATCTCACATAGTTTCCTTTGTCTTCCGGAAGACAATTGGGACAGCATTACCGAAGTAAACTCACACCCTGTGGCGCTGATGCAATGTCGCGATTTCCTAAATCAACACTCCAATTACAAGGTGGTTGAAGGTACAGACACCGCAGGATCGGCCGAATTCATCTATCGAAACAAAATGCGTGGACATGCTGCCATCTGCGCCAAAGAGGTGGCGGATTTATACGGGCTGAAAGTTCTTGAAGAGGGCATTGAAACGAACAAACATAACTTCACCAGATTCCTTGTTTTTTGCAATCCCAAGCGCGCCAACCTTTTGCGCGACATACGTCAAACCAATAAGGCAAGCCTCGTGTTCACACTACCTCACGAAGAAGGCTCGCTCTCGCAAGTGCTCTCCATATTATCGTTTTATAGACTAAACCTAACAAAAATACAATCGCTTCCCATCATCGGACAAGAATGGCAATATATGTTCTACATCGACTTGGGATTTGAAGACTATACACGGTATACACAAAGCATAGATGCAATAACACCTCTAACAAAAGAACTCAAAATATTAGGAGAATACCAAGATGGAAGACAAAGTATATAACCCACACATACAACCTGCGGAGCGCTTGGCAACCATAACAGAATACTATTTTTCACGCAAGTTGAAGGAGGTGGCAAGCATGAATGCCGAAGGAATGGACATCATAAGCTTGGCCATCGGCAGCCCCGACATGCCGCCTTCTAAACAAACAATAGAAACTCTTTGCGAGCATGCTCACAAGGACAACTCACATGGTTATCAACCCACTTCCGGCATACCGGAACTCCGTCAGGCAATGGCTGAATTTTACAAGAAGTGGTACGATGTTAGCCTTGACCCGAATTCGGAAATTCAACCGCTTATCGGGTCGAAAGAAGGGATTCTTCATGTTACTCTAGCCTTCGTAAATCCTGGCGATCGTGTTCTCGTTCCCAATCCGGGATATCCAACATACACGTCGCTCAATAAAATCTTAGGCAGCGAAATTGTACCTTACGAACTCAGCCCGAGTACAGGTTGGCAACCTGACTTCAATGCCTTAGAGCAAATGGACCTAAGCGGCGTGAAACTCATGTGGACAAACTACCCCAACATGCCCACCGGTGCACGTGCACTGCGCAGCACATACGAGAAGCTGGTAGACTTCGCTTTACGCCATAACATTGTAGTTGTAAACGATAATCCCTATAGCCTCATCTTGAGTCACGAACATCTTAGTATTCTACAAATACCACGGGCAAAAGAGTGCTGCATCGAGTTCAATTCGATGAGTAAAAGTCATAACATGCCCGGATGGCGTGTAGGAATGTTGGCAACCAATGCAGAATTCGTTAAATGGATATTGAAGGTAAAGTCAAACATTGACTCGGGCACGTTCCGTCCCCTTCAGCTTGCTGCCGCCAAGGCATACCGCAACGATAATGCTTGGCATGAAGAAGCCAATTATGCCACTTATGCTCGTCGTCGCACCCTGGCCGAACAAATCATGACAGCCTTAAACTGCACCTTCGACCCCAAGCAAGTAGGAATGTTTCTATGGGGACGCATTCCTGAAACATACCCAAACGTGGAAGAACTAACAGAACGTGTACTTCACGAAGCCCGCGTGTTCATCACCCCGGGATTCATCTTTGGCTCGGCCGGAGAACGCTATATCCGCATTTCGCTCTGTGCTAATGAAGAGAAGTTAAGCGAAGCACTTACACGTGTAAAAAGAGTTTTCGGGTAACCAGAATACACAAGTGAACAAAAAATCAAAATAAAGAGTACAAATCACAAAAAACATATCATTATGGAACTAGAATTATCACCATTGAACCTACAAGGAATAGAAACTCAGCGCCCCTTGATTATTGCCGGCCCTTGCAGCGCAGAAACCGAAGAACAAGTAATGACAACAGCCATGCAGTTGGCTTCTAAGGGATGCAAAATATTCCGCGCCGGAATTTGGAAGCCACGAACCAAACCCGGTGGTTTTGAAGGCATCGGGGAAGAGGGGTTGAAGTGGATGACAAAGGTAAAGGAAACCACAAAGATGCTCACCAC
>JAFOXE010000216.1 GCA_017425765.1 Paraprevotella sp.
GGGGTCTTATGGTTGCCGTCGGGCGCGTCCTCACCCGCGGTGCAGGGGGCATAGTAATCGTCGGCCTCGCCGGTGAAATGGATGCGGATGTAGGGGAAGATGTTCGCAAACTCGCCCGTTGTGCCGTCGGTATAGACCTCACCCTCAAATCCCGTGGTTTCATCACCACCGGTTACTGACAAGTAGTGATTTTGACGTAAACCGATTTGGGTTACCTCGTCCACCCAATCCGTGTTGTTATTATACATTCTCCATTCCGGATAAGTTTCATCGTAGTTCAATTCCTTGATGTTTGCAGCCATGTCGTTTTGTGTGGGATTAAAATAACTTTCCTTCAACAACATGGTGTATTGATCACCCGTAAGCAAGTCAATACCCTTAGGCTGATAAGTTCCGGTCATACGTAGACTATAGGTTACACGTGCCTTACCTCGATGACCGCGCTTTGTTTTAATTTCGATAACACCATTTGCACCTTGTGAACCCCAAATAGCAGTTGCAGTCGCATCTTTAAGTACCTTTATATCTTCAATGTCCTCAGGGTTGATATTCAACAATTGAGCAAATTTTTCATCGTTAGCTGTACTTACGTCAAAGTCTGTTTGGTCTACGTTCCATACGTTACCATTTACAACTATAAGAGGTTCGGAACTAGTAAGGGTAGACACGGTACTGGCACCACGCAAACGCATAGTTGTACCCGAACCCAAGTCGCCGGAGTTGGCCACAATATCCAAACCTGAGATACGTCCTTGTAACGCCTCGTCCACTGAGGTGATACCCAGACCTTCAAACTCCTTAGCACTAATTCCTTCGGCTGCAAAAGAAACTTCTCGTTCCGGAATAGTCAAACCGGAAGTTTGCATTTTCTTTTTTGCTGTAATCACCACATCGGTCATCACCTTGGCATTATCCTCCAAAGTAATATTGAACAAAGTCTTGTTGATAGGAAGAATTACGGTCTTATAACCGATATAACTGAACTTCAACTTGTTCTTTGAACTCTTGATTTGAAGAACGAAGTTACCGTTCATGTCGGTAACGGTTGCATTTACCGTACGGTTTGAACCGTCGATTTCCACAATATTTACACCGGGAAGCACGTCAATGGCATCTTGTACAGTACCGCTAACACGCGTAATTCCTTGAGCTCCTGCCCACATAGATAAGGTTAGGAAGCATGCGAATAGAATATATTTCAGTGTTTTCATGGTCTGATTATATTTTCATTATCTTTATTCACGGCATATTGTTCCTCTGAATAGTACAAAGGTTCATCAATATGATGTATTACTGCATACGAAGAACTATAAATAGTTTTCGAAGCTTCTACTGTGGTTGCATTGAACAAGTATTGACGGCTCAATTTATTAGAAGTTGAGTTTTGTACATAACGTTTATTGTTCAATCCGTCGGTAATCACCATTTCACCACCTGTAGTATAATTAACTTGTAACTTGCGGAAACGATTGATGGTGGTGTCCAAACAAGCAGTTTCGTATTCTCCATTAACACTTTGCCCACCCAAATATAAGGCATTGTCTTGAATGTGATAACGAACAAAGTCTTCGATTTGCATTTTAATTACAGCCAATAAAGAATCTTTTTTATCCATATCCAGTTCTTCATTGTCTTGTACAGCCTCATAATCAGCCCATGTATACAATTTCTTTCCATTTATAAGTTCATCGATACTTTCGTTCGACGGAATATAAATGGTGTAATGGAAGTTATTGAAGAACGAGATGGCCTGATCTATTGTACTCTTGTTGTCTACCAAGTTTTTGATGAACTCACATCCTTCAAGTAAATTATAGAAAGATTGGAATTCCGGCGTTTCCTTAATTACACCAAATGGACTCTTGGTTGTAGTCATCAACGGGGAATCTTCTAGAATGTAAGTTACACCATTACCTCCGTTCGACATGTCGTATACAGAGTCAACTTCTACTACTGTACCTTTTTCTACTTGGAAACTACCGGCCATTTGATAATCATCTCCTACCTTATTTATAATAATAGGACCACCGGCTTTATTACGATAATGTGTCTGTCCATCTTGAACCGTACCGATAATAATGTGGTTGTCCATAATATCAATCAAACGATTAACCACCTCTTCTGTAGAAGGTTGTTGTGCTCTTGGAAGCTCAGCTCCCACTTCACCTGTTTCCATATCGTATGCATAAGCCGTTGCTTTCACAATAGACTTATCTACGGCATCAAGTTCGAACGAAAGCAATTTAGGTTGTTTCTTTGCATAAGACACAGGGTCTATATAGTTCACAATTGCCTTATCAGACGGTACTATAAAGCTGTACTTGCTACCCATAGAATTCAAATAAGACTTAAAGTGAGCAGACTTTTTCATCTCTGCATTCGAAGAATTTTCTGAGTTAATAGTGGTGTATATGACACTGAACTCATTATTACGAATAAGTACAGGGAAATATACAGATTGGTATTCGGGAGCCGTAAACACACGATTCACTTGATAAACCACACCGTTACATCCAATGAAACAGCTATCTACATCCTGAATGGTAAGGCCCATATTTTCATTTTCCTTATTGGTTACCGATCCAAATCGTGAAGGAACCGAGCTACGGAACGACTGCAACATCATATTGCTAATCAATGGTGCCAAAACATCATCGGGCACATCGTCCCATGTTTTGAATCTATCTTTCAATGCCTTACCCTCGCCATCGAAATAAGCGATAAGTGCTTTGTCTGTAGGAGCAAGCATTGCACCAGCATCTTGAGCCATAGTAATACCCTCTTGGTTGTCAATCACAAAACAATTCCATCCCGGATCAAATCGCAACAAAGTCGTTACAGAAGTTCCATCTGATGCAGTCTTATATGGACGTAATAAACTGTTATTAAAATAACGCTTTACGAAAACCGAGTCGTCCGAACCGGTAAGTTCTTTATATTCTGCTGTAATTTGCGGGTCGTATACCGGAATTGTATAACGGCTCAACATTTTAGCGAACATAGAAAATTGA
>JAFOXE010000217.1 GCA_017425765.1 Paraprevotella sp.
GCCCTTGTGGCTGTAATGCTCGGTTTTGCAGTGAGCAGTTGTGACAGTGATGATGACGAGATTGTAGTTGTCCCAAATCCGTACAAGAATTATCCGCAACTTATAGTTGGAAAGTGGTATAGTTTCTCGCCAGAGGGAAGTATATTCCATAATATAGATGCTGCCGGAAACCACATTACGATTGGTTATGATGTTGCTATAGGTTGGTTAGACTTGGCTGGCAAATATTGTGTAGAAGGTAATAAACTTATTGATAGTTACACCGTCGAAGACGGCTCTACATTAGTGGTAAGTAATACAATAGAAGTAAGTGAAAATACACTTAGATATATAGGTGGAACTAACTCTTCCGACCCATCAATTCCTGGTTTCGTGGCGTACCGAGTAAAAGAATCTTTTGATATTAAAGGTAATTACTCCTATCTTAACTCTGCTGCACGCGTAGAAGCTGCCGCAGGCAAAACCGCTCTTCAACTCCCTGAGGGTGTACTCTTCAATGGTCAAAACTCTATCTCTATCGATGCTATGCACGGTGAGCGTATTATCGACGCTATGAAGAAGTTTTTTGAAGATGCAACCTTTGTAGCCGATGGAAAGCTCACCCACACGATGGATGGCGAAGTAAAAGAGAAGAATTATACACTTGAGGGCAACAACCTTACTTTCGACCTTTATGAAGGTGGTGCCTACAAGGTGAACGCAACCACATTCCCCGATGAGGATGGCGATCGCCTGTTCATCATTATCCCAAAACAAACCGCGTGGTTGGGTGGTATGGTGGACCTCGTGGAAAAGGAAAACGAAGGTCTTAAATTGAATGCAGCGCAGATTGCAGCCTTGGAAAAGGAGTTTATGGACACCTTTGACACCTTCACCGTGGTTTTGAGTTTGAGTAAGAAATAATTGAATATTCTGTACACAAAAATGGTGCGTGTTGGGAACTGAGCCGTTCCGTCACGCACCATTTTTTATATATTCCGTCGTTCTATCGTTGGCTGCGGCGCATTGACCTATTGCAGTGTGCGTAGTTCTTGACGAGCTTGGTTTATCATTTGTGCAGCGTTGCTACCGTTCATATTTGCCGGAACGAAGCGCGCTACGATGTTGTTTAGTTTTTGTAGCTTTTCGGTTTGTCCTTCGCGTGTAAATTCCTCACGCAGTAATCTTACTTTTTCCACATCTTGAATACCTTCGATGAGGCGCTCCATGCGAATGCTGCTACCTGAAGGATAAACCATGTAGCAATCGCCGGCAGGGAAGGCACGGAAACGAGTGTCTTGTAACACCTTCTTGCTCCAACTGTTGTAGGCCCAACGTAGGTATCCGTTGAAGCCTTCGGCCAGTGTGTGCCATGGAAGCCATGATGATTCGGCCGGTGGTGAGAAGGTGAACATGTTGGGGAAGGGCTCGGTGCAGCAGGTGTAGGTGGTGGTGATTTTACCTTCTTGTTGGCGTCGCTTCAAAACTTCATCAGGGAGTTTTTCGCTATAGGCCAGGCAGAGATCATACATCATCGGCTCAATCTCGGCGTAGTAATGTGCCGCGCCCGAAATCTTAAAGTCGGGGTCGGCTTTGAATACCACTCGGAAGGCTTCACGCATCTGAGGTAATGCACGCTCGTCGAGGGCGATGGCAGTGCGTTCGAACCATCCTTTGTCTTTCAGATGGCGAGCAAAGTCTTTCAAGAAAGGTAGCCAATAGGCTTCGTATTCGGCATCGTCTGGTTTGGCGTGAATGTACTTTACGCTGTTGGTGGCACGATCGTAATAGTCGAAGGTGAGTGCCCAAGGTACCACGGTGTAGCAGTTGATTTGCTTGTCTATACCTAAACTCATCATGAATTCCACCCAACGGTCGAATACACTATAGTCGAACATCCATGAGCCATCGATGTTGCGGATGTGGGCAATCATGCTTTTGAACGGTATTTCGGTTTGTCCGTTCCACGGATGTTGCATCATGGTAGTGGTGATTACCTTTTGTCCGGCTGCAGCCAAACGCTCCATAATGGGGCGCATACAGTTGAAATGTTCTTCGCTCCACAAAGGCACTCCAAAAGTGTGTGCCACGGAGTATGGATTTTGCCATAAATCCAAGTGAAATTCCCATTCTGAAGGCGCGGGGAGGGTGCGGTTGGCTACCTCCAACTCGTAATTCAGTCGTTGAGGTTTTAGCCCGTCGGCTTGCACGATTAGACTCCCTTTATATATACCCGGTGCTGCATCCTGAGGCACTTGTATGCGTAGCCAGATGGGACGAGTGGTACAGGCTTCAATGTCTAGTGTCGGGTTGGGGGAGAACACTTCGGCCACCAAGGATGAGTCGTATTTTGTAGCATCGGGACGAGCTCCGCAGCCGTAGCCGAACTCATCCGTAAGCACATAACGGACAAAGGCGGTGTGCAAGGATTCTGTTGAAATCACATTTTTCCCGGCTTTCAAAGGAGATATTCTGATGGAGGTATTTGTCAGTGATTTTCCGGTGTAAATTACGGCTTGTGCGTTTACACTTTCGCCACGCCATGCGTGTAGGCGCAGGCTCTTACCGTTTTTTTTATTGGGCGAGGGGAGAGCATATTTGTCGTAACGAGTGTCTGTGTTGCCCCATTCCAATCGTGTGTCGGCAACTACCTTCCTCCACTCAGTGGATTCTGGTTTCGGTCGGCCGTCGTTTAGCTCCTCGTAATTAAAAACTTGACTTTGCATAGGGAGCGAGAGGATAAGTGCAACAATCCAAAGTATTTTCTTCATATTCGTTTTGGGTTAGGTTATTGTGGTTAAATAAAAACTCTAGATTACAAAAATAGGAACATTTCGGGCACAAAACAAGTATTGTGCACTAAATAAAAAACACACCATGGTGTTGATGCATCAAGGCGTAGGCCTCATTGCAACGACACCACGGTGTGAATGCCTGTTACACGTACGTGTGTTTTTAGCACCTTTTGCGCGCTGATATTCAGCAGGTTATCTTTTTGTAAAAAGGGTAATTTGAAAGAAAATAGAAATGGAGTTTGGATAAAAGATGTGAGTTGTTGTGAAAATCCCTATCTTTGTGGGTAAATAAAATGTTTTGACGAAAGGAAAAAACTATGATGAATACTAACGATACCATTTGCGCTGTCGCCACAGCGCAAGGAGGTGCTATTGGCGTGATACGTGTTTCGGGAGCAGAGTCGATTGAAGTGACGGGAAAAATCTTTTCGTCTGTGAAAGGAAAAAAACTCTCGGAGATGAAACCTTATACCTTGGTGTACGGCAACATTGTGGATAAGGACGGAGGTATTGTGGATGACGTGATGGTGTCGGTTTTTCGTGCTCCTCATTCTTATACCGGTGAGGACGGTGTGGAAATATCGTGTCATGGCTCATCGTACATTTTGCAAAAGGTGATGCAAATGTTGGTGGAGAATGGTTGTCGTACAGCACGCCCAGGAGAGTTTACGCAACGTGCTTTCTTGAATGGAAAAATGGACCTAAGTCAGGCTGAGGCTGTGGCGATGTGATTGCTTCGTCGAATGCTGCAAATCATCGTATGGCAATGAGTCAAATGAAAGGTGGGTTTAGTACAGAACTACGTCAGCTCCGCGAAGAACTTTTACATTTAACCTCTTTGATGGAGTTGGAACTAGACTTCAGCGATCACGAAGAACTAGAGTTTGCCGATCGTAGAGAATTGACGGAACTAACAGACAAAGTGGAGCAAGTAATTAGTAGATTGGTGAATTCGTTCCGTGTAGGAAATGCTATTAAAAATGGTATCCCTGTTGCTATTGTGGGTGAAACAAACGTAGGAAAATCTACTCTTTTGAATGCTCTTTTGAATGAGGAACGTGCAATTGTGAGTGATATTCACGGCACCACACGAGATGTTATAGAAGACACAATAAATATAAATGGTGTGTCGTTCCGTTTTTTTGACACTGCCGGCATACGTGAAACAACAA
>JAFOXE010000218.1 GCA_017425765.1 Paraprevotella sp.
GTGAATATGCTTGGAGTAAATTGCTACATTGTGAGCGATGAAACTTGCGAGGCAGTAGTGATTGATTGCGGTGCTTACACGCAGTATGAGGAACAGACATTGGCACGTTACATTGAATCAGATGGGCTAACCATAAAACATTTTTTGTGTACTCACATGCACTTCGACCATATTTTTGGCAATGCATTTATAGCAGAAACATACGGTGTGAAGCCTAAGTTCCATGCAGCAGATCAACCTCTGTACACCACAATGCCGGCACAAGTTATGAACTTTCTCGGCCAATCATACCACAAAGCCCTACCCGTAGCTGAAACATATCTTACGGAAAACGATGTCATCAAATTCGGCAATCACGAACTAAGTGTGATTCACATTCCCGGACACTCGCCCGGTGGACTTGTATTCTATTGTGCAGAAGAAAAGATTTTGTTCAGCGGCGATTCATTGTTTCAATACAGCATCGGACGCACCGACTTGCCGGGTGGCGACTATCGTACATTGATAGAAAACCTTACAACCAAGGTGCTCACCTTGCCGCAAGACGTTGTGGTGTATCCAGGCCATGGAGGCACAACCACCATAAGCAACGAAATTCAAAGTAATCCTTACTTATAATTCTATTTACAAAACACATGCAGGTGTGGACGCAACGAGGCCTTCATCTCGTTTCATCCACACCTGCATGTAGTATATACTCACACCAACGTGTCTTTTTAGACACATGAGCATAAAAAAATCATGCTCCGACCTCACGTCGGAGCATGACAACAACACAAACACAAAATAAAACACGACAAAACTACTATGAACACGCCGTTATACACAGCGGTATAAACGTTGTTTCCTTCTATTCACATAGTGGGGAAACACACCGGACATGAACATAGAGCATAGTGTTTCTTGAACACTGCTATTAGATATAGTTGAGTGTAATCTTATTTCGTTTACATGATACCTCGTTCACGAAGTGCACATTGCCACTTCCATGCGGTGGCCAACACTTCTTCAAGTGGAGTATCGGCTTTCCAACCCAATACCTTGTTAGCCTTGTCTACATTACCCCAAACCTTTTCAATATCACCGGGACGACGACCTACGATTTGGTAGTTCAACTTAACACCGGTTGCTTTTTCAAAAGCATTGATAAGTTCCAACACAGAAGTTCCTTTACCGGTACCAACATTGTATACTTCTACAGGTTCTTCAGTCTTATCTTCCATGATACGAGTCATAGCGCATACGTGTGCCTTTGCCAAGTCAACCACATAAATGTAGTCGCGAATACATGAACCGTCAACAGTGTCGTAGTCGTCACCGAATACGCTCAACTTCTCACGGATACCGATTGCCGTTTGAGTCAAGAAAGGAATAAGGTTTTGAGGAACACCATTTGGCATCTCACCAATAATTGCTGATGGGTGTGAACCAATTGGGTTGAAATAACGCAACAAGATTGCCTTGATAGGAGAACCACTTGCTACAGTATCGTAAATAATTTCTTCGTTGATTTGCTTAGTGTTACCATAAGGACTCTCTGCCTTCTTAATCGGAGTTTCTTCTGTTGCAGGAAGAACATCTGGTTGACCATAAACTGTACATGAAGAAGAGAAGATAATACCCTTTACATTATACTTTGGCATAAGTTCCAATAGGTTTACCAACGAGATAATGTTGTTGCGATAATACAACAAAGGTTTCTCCACACTTTCGCCTACAGCCTTGCTAGCTGCAAAGTGAATAATACCGCTGATTTGAGGATATTTCTTAAACACGGCTTCAGTAGCATCGAAATCGCATAGGTCTACTTTCTCAAAAGCCGGACGGATACCTGAAATCTTCTCGATACCATCAATAACATCCTCGCGGGAATTTGAAAGGTTGTCCACGATTACTACATCGTAGCCTGCAGCTTGTAGCTCAACAGTTGTGTGCGAACCGATAAAACCGGTTCCGCCTGTAACCAAAATTGTTTCCTTCATATTCGTTTATCGTTATAATGTTCTTAGATAAAGCAAATGTAGTGAATAAATCTTTATAAAGAACAAAAAAGCAAAAATATTTATACAAAAAAAGTTCGGAACATCGTCCGAACTTTCATATTAGATACATAACCGACTAATTTAAGCCGAAAAACATTCTTAAACCGTTATCTACACCGCTGAACCCCATAAATGCCATGGCCAACAGTCCTGCAGTGACCAAGGCAATACTCATGCCACGCATTCCTTTGGGGATGTTAACCATACTTAACTGCTCACGTATGCCGGCAAACACCACAAGAGCCACACCGAATCCTAAAGCGGTACACAATGCATACCAGACTCCCATCAACAAATCAAAGTCTTTTTGAATAACAAGTATGGCAACACCCAACACTGCGCAGTTGGTAGTGATAAGTGGAAGGAATACTCCCAATGCCTGATATAGTGCAGGAGAAACTTTTTTAAGTATAATTTCTACCATTTGTACCAAGGCCGCAATTACAAGAATAAAAGCAATAGTTTGTAAATAGCCAAGGTTAAAAGGATTTAACAAATACTTCTGCAAACAGAATGTTACCAATGTGGCTAGCACCAGCACAAAGGCTACAGCACCGGACATACCCAGGGCTGTATCTACTTTCTTGGACACGCCAAGGAAAGGACATATACCCAATATTTGGGAAAGCACAACGTTATTGACCAATATAGCTGAGATAAACACAACGATATATTCAAATGTAATTTCCATAATCGTTCCTCCTTATTAAGCTTTTCTAAGCTTGTTAACAATAGCGATAAGATAGCCCAAGGCTATGAAAGCTCCCGGTGCTAATACAAACATAAGCATACCATAATCTTCAGAGTATAGCTCCACACCGAAGATGCGACCGGTACCTAATATCTCACGAACCGAGCCTAATAAAGCTAGTGCAATGGTAAAGCCCAAACCCATGCCCACGCCATCAAAAAGAGAAGATACCACGCCGTTCTTACATGCGAAAGCTTCGGCACGTCCCAAAATGATGCAGTTCACCA
>JAFOXE010000219.1 GCA_017425765.1 Paraprevotella sp.
ATTGCTTCATATCGGCGAGCAATTTTCTCAGCCTTGCGTGGTTGACATCGATCCACTTGCCTTTTATAAACGACAAGCCCTCGGTCTGTCCGAGCAGATCGCGATGGACACATATTGCAGTTACATTGGATGGGAATAATGCAGCCATGTACGTCAACGGAGAATTGGTTGACGAAGCAGACAACTTTACCTTATCACTCGACGACATCAAACCCATTTTGAACTACATCGGCAGAAGTCAATTTGATGATCCCTTGCTCCGTGCCAACATAGACGAATTCCGTATTTACAACTACGCAATGGATAAAAGCCAAGTTAATCGACTAGCTCAAGGCATTACCGATGAGATTACATCTGTGCTAACAGACAAGGACGTGGCTATTTGGCCGTCACCGGCTACCGATGTATTAAACATTAGTATCGCCAAAGAATTTGTTGATGCCGGAGCTACAATTTACCTATACAACATCAAAGGTTATGTGGTGATGCAACAAACAGCAAACCTAAACAACTTATTGAACATATCTTCACTTCCTTCCGGAATCTACAACATCACCATCGATAGTGCAAAAGGAAAAATTGTAAAGAAAATCATCGTTAAGTAAAGTCATCTTAACAGTATCATAAAAAATTCCCCTCGTTCTAATATAAATTACGAAACGAGGGGATTTATTTTACGCCATTAATATAGTCCATTAAAAATCCTCTTGTGAATATTCATTACCGAACAATACACAAGAGGATTACCTCAATCAATATGTTCCAAGTTCATTACTTGGCTGAAGACAATCGGAATCGGAAGGTGTAAGGTTTCTGTGCCACACGATAAATAGGAAGTGTGTCTACATCCTGTCCACAACTTGCATTACCCACGCCACGCACCTCTGCATCCAAGTGCAACACCACATACGGGGTTTCTTCAATTTGCCATAAATGATTTGCATTCATCAACATAGCATCGGTGTAACGCAACGTAGAGAATGAACAATCGCCTTCGGCTTCAATCACAAGACCACGACCTTGATTGTCGGTCAATTTCAACTCACGTAGTCCTTCTCTGTTACCCATACTCTGAGGCTTTACATATTCTTCCACCATATCGCGCACAGTAGTAGAATAACGTCCAATGGTGCAACCATCTTTGCGGTCATTATAATTTTCCCAGGGCCCGTATGCATAGTAATCCACCTTCGCCAAACTACTATCCAAACAGCAAACCAATCCTGCACGACGAAGGTTAGGTGTATGTGGCACGAGTTTTACATCTACCGTCACTTCACCATTTACATAAATTTGATAAGTTAGTTCAGAATCGCAAATCCCCCCCTTACGCAACACAATGAAATTCACCGCATTTGCACTGGCCTCTTCTTTTATCTCTGCTGTAGTGGCCAACTGAGCATCGGTTTGACCAAAACGGTCATTCTCAATCCAGCGATGATTATCGTATACAAATCCCTTACCTTCTGCAATCAATTCGCCATGTCCGAAGTCAAGACCAACCAATGTTCCGGTAGTTTTATCAAAGGCTACACGTACCTTATTATTATATATTACGATACGGTCTTCTGCACTCTTGTCAACCTTCAACTCGGTGGTACCCTTTGGCACTATCTCATTCGCAGTATAATTAGCCAACGGTGCTTTCTTGTTTAATGTAAACTGTTTAATAGCTTCTACATGACCAGCTTCACACCATGTTTCAGCGGCACGACGAACAAGTTGTACATTCAACAACACTTCCTTCCCATCTTTTACGCATTTGGCCATTCTCACCTTTGGTAATTTCAGTACAATGCTTACAGAATCGCCCGGAGCTACAGATGG
This sequence comes from Paraprevotella sp., assembly GCA_017425765.1. GTDB lineage: Bacteria > Bacteroidota > Bacteroidia > Bacteroidales > Bacteroidaceae > Paraprevotella. The sequence goes on from JAFOXE010000219.1 coordinate 1,828, forward strand.
AAGTTCCATGCATTTAATTTTTGAGGTAGGCACTCCATCTACCAATGCTTGCCATGTCAAATCAAACTCATCAAGGCTAGTAAAATCATACTTATTGCGCACTTTAATCATAAAAGTATTACGCTTGTTATCTATTTGCTGTAGTTCAAACTTAACAAATTGATGAGAAGCCTTCACTTGCTTCAACTTAGGGCTCTCGTTTCTTGTGGCCGGAATGACACCATTGCTGCAGAAATTTCCTTGATGTGGCCCGGGGAAGTCGTAACCTGTATGCAGACGACCCTGATAAGTGCCGTTCTTTATTTCACGAGGTTCATATATTGCTTGGTCCACCCAGTCCCAAATACAACCACCAGAAGTTGCATTACTTTCTTCTATAGCTTCCCAATATTCTGTCAAGTTACCGATGGCATTACCCATTGAGTGAGCATATTCACAGATAAACATCGGCTTGTCCATATTGCTAGTATAACGGCTCATCCAATCCATTCCAGGGTACATCTTTGAATACATGTCACTATATGTATTTCCACCGTAAGGCAGGCCATTTCGTGTTCCTTCGTAGTGCACCGGACGAGAATCCAAGCGCTTGGCTGCTTTATAGCAATCGTCGAAATTCTTACCATTTCCGGCCTCATTACCTAAACTCCAACTGAAGATTGAAGGATGATTTCGATCACGCAACACCATGCGGTCGATACGATCAACAAATGCCGGAATCCAAGATGGCTTGGCACTAATAGATTGATTTGCGTGATCCTCTAAGTCTGCCTCGTCCATACAATAGAGTCCATAATAGTCAAACATCGCATACATCTTGGCTGCATTAGGATAGTGCGAAGTTCGAATTGTATTGATATTGTTTCTCTTCATCAACAAAACGTCGCGAAGCATAGATTGTGTGGTAACAGCACGACCATATAAGGGGTGAGTATCATGACGATTCACACCTTTGAACAATACCGGCTGACCATTGACATATATTTTTGAGTTTTTAATCTCAATCTCACGAAAACCATACTTAGTTGAGAAAGCCATTTCTTCGGCACCGGCTTCATTCTTCTGTACAACTTGGATTGTATACAAGGTGGGATGTTCGGCACTCCACAACTCAACCGCACCATTTACCTCCAAAGGAACATCAAAACGAACCAATGAGTCCCCCATCATAGCTATTTGCTTTGAACCTTCAGCCAAAAGAACACCATCAGGTGAATACAAAGACACGCTGATGTGCTTGGCCACTACACCACGGTCTCGATTATCTAACACCATCGCCACATTTAACTTTGGCGAGCGTGTGGTTTTAGCATCATATTTGCCTAAATCGGTGGTGGTGATATAATGATCGCGTACCGATGTACGAGGTACATTGTACAAATATACATCACGGAAAATTCCACTCATGCGGAACATGTCTTGACACTCTAAATAAGAACCATCGCACCAACGGAACACTTGAACAGCCAAACGATTGTCACCACTACGGAGGTGTTCGGTCAAATCAAATTCCGCCACATTGTTAGAACCTTGTGTATAGCCAATGTACTTACCATTAAGATAAACCAATGCAGCACTGTAGATGCCACCGAAGTGAATAAATGTACGTCCGTTCCAACCTTCAGGCACTTGAAATGTACGCACATACGAACCTACTGGATTGACACCGTAGTTCTTTCCACCATCGTTATACCATGGGCGGGCCTTAATGAAAGGAGGAGTATTGGCATGTGGATACTCCACGTTACAATAGATTGGACGGTCGTATCCATACATTTCCCAATTGGAAGGAACAGGAATAGTATCCCATGCTGCTACATCAAAATCATCCTTATAGAAGTCCAAAGGACGTAACGAAGGTTCATTTACAAAGTTGAATTTCCAGGTTCCGTTCAAGGTCATCACGCTCTGACTCTTTGTACTAACCCAAGGATGTTGATAAAATTCTTTATCAGCCATCATAGCCTCTACAGAAGGATAAGGAATGTATGTGGCATGAGCCACTTCCTTGTTTTCTTCAAAGATGGTCTCATCCTCCCAATAGGGTTGCTCAAATTTAGGTTTGTTCACGGTTTCAATTCTAAACCACGATTGCTCATCTGCTGTAGCTACATCCACCTTTTTCAATTGATTGTCCTTAATTGCATACACCCATTGCTTCTTCGAAGGATTGGAAGAGGCTATTTGATATACACCGGGGTTACCGTTCACCGCACGGAATTCAAATTGTGCATTATTCCATACGCCTGCTTCGGCTGGCCATTGCAACAAGTAGTCCACAGCTGGATTACCACCACCATCATCAAAATTTTGATCGTAGAAAGCACCTGAAATAACTCGTTTATTCAAATCAAGCATTTGAACACTCCAATACTGTCCTCTGTTGGCTGTGTCACGTTTCTCCGGACGAATGCGTGCATTGTTATCACCGCTATCACCATTTCCCAACACCATACCATCATGGGCAACCGACACAAACTGATAAGTAAGTTCTGCATCAAAACCGGAAATTTTACTCTGCTCAAATGTAAAATATGCAGATTTATCCTTCTTAGCAATCTCCTTATCAATCAATTTTAATTTACCCGGAGTAGCATTGGCGCCGCCACGAGCAAATAATTGAGTCACACGACCGGACTTCCAAGTTGAAGGAACCTCACATTTCATCGCCATCGTTGGACGATTGGCAGGTATCAATAAGTATGAATTCTCACCTACTTCTTCTAATTTCCACAACTGCGACTCATCACTACCATTATTCTCTGCTAGTAGAATACGGTCATCTGCTGCAGCCTGAATGGCCATGTTTACAAACGGATTGATAAAGCGTAAACTTCCGGAAAGATCTAGTACATTCCATTGATCACATGCTTTTTCTCCTTGTCCAGGAGCCAAGGTCAAGGGCGTTCCTACAGCACCATCTGCATAGCCGAACACGCATTCGGAATAGAGTTGCGGACGTAGATTGTACAACTGCCCCATCACAAACTTCGATTGTCCCCATATTGGTAGACATAAAACCAATAGAGCAATCC
>JAFOXE010000220.1 GCA_017425765.1 Paraprevotella sp.
AACATATCTTCGAATTTCACAAAGCCACTCTCCAAAAGGGTAACGCTATTGTCGGATGTAAAACGTATGCCCATAGCCCTCAAGTCCTGCACCGTAAGCGAATCGCTACGTACTTGCTGCGCCCGGACATAATGATTAGAGCACATAAGCACCATAAAGCAGAATGCAGACATTAACCAATGTCTGCATCTTACCTTTACTATATTCAAGAGGTTTTTCATACTATAGCATACAGCTAAAGTGGTCTACTACACCGATTAAATACTCATTCTCGTCCACCACCAATACGGTGTGAATCTTGTTCCGGTGCATAATACGTTGAATTTGTTCAATTTTTATGGTCGGTGGCACACACTTTGGAGCTTGTGTCATCACTTGTCGCACCGGGACATTAAAGAATTTTTCCTGCAAGCTTTCTATTGCTCTACGCATATCTCCGTCGGTAATCAAACCTGCTACCTTCCCCCCTTCTACGGCAATGCACAAACCCAACTTTCCTCGACTCATGTGCATAATAGCCTCGCCTAAAGGCATATCGGGCGAGATTATTGGTAAATCATCGCTGCGCATCACGTCCCTTGCCGTTGTAAGGAGTCGACGGCCCAAAGACCCTCCGGGGTGGAATTGAGCGAAGTCGGTTGCCTTAAAGTTTCTCACCTCAATTAAGGCACATGCCAGAGCATCGCCCATGGCCAAAGTAGCTGTGGTAGAAGATGTAGGGGCAAGATTCAACGGACAAGCCTCGCTGTTTACACGCACATTGAGATGATGCGTAGAATACTTTGCCAACAAGGAATCCGGATTTCCGGAAATACCGATAAGAGGTATTTCGTGCGCGATCAGATAAGGAACAAAACGCAAAAGTTCATCTGTTTGCCCCGAGTTGGATATGGCAATTACCACATCGTCTACGGTAATCACACCCAAATCGCCATGAAACACATCCAACGGATTGATAAAGAACGCAGGTGTACCTGTACTGGAAAGTGTGGCAGCCATCTTGGCACCAATGTGTCCACTCTTACCTACTCCCGTAATGATAACCTTACCGGTACAATTACGTATCAATTCCACCGTCTTATCAAAGTTCTCGTCCAACTGAGGTATAAGGTTCAATATCGCTTGAGCCTCATCTCGAAAACATTTCTCGGCTATTTCTCTGACATTCATCATAGCAATGAACTTATAACTTGGTCAAAATCTTTTAAGTATAACATATTCGGGCCATCGCTTAGTGCTTGCTCCGGATCGGGATGTATCTCGAAGAAGTAACCTGTGGCTCCGAAGGCTTTTGCCGCCAAAGCCATTGCCGGAACAAACTCGCGATTACCACCGGTTTTTCCGCCGGCAGCACCCGGTCTTTGCACCGAGTGGGTGCAGTCCATAATAACTTGAGGTGTATATGCCTTCATATCGGGAATATTACGGAAGTCTACCACCAAGTTGTTGTAACCATATATATTACCACGTTCGGTAAGCCACACCTCTGTTCCACCAGCCTCATGAACTTTCTCAACCGGATACTGCATATCTGCTCCGGAAAGGAATTGTGCCTTCTTGATGTTTACTACCTTACCTGTACGAGCAGCAGCCACCAACAAATCAGTCTGACGACACAAAAATGCAGGTATCTGCAATACATCTACCACCTGTCCGGCAGCCTCTGCCTGAATACTTTCATGAATATCGGTGAGCAACTTCAAACCGTATTTGCTACGCACATCGTCCATCATCTGGAGGCCCTTTTCCAATCCGGGCCCGCGATAAGAATGTATTGATGTGCGATTGGCTTTATCGAACGATGACTTAAAATAAATCTCTACATTATATTTTTCTTGCAGCCGAACCAGCTCCTTTGCAACCTCGTCAAGCACATCTGCCGATTCTATTACACAAGGACCCGCAATAAATATAGGCTTCATAGTATTATATATTTTAGCTTTATAATTCTCATTGGTTTAGATGCAAAGATACTATTTTTAAGTATAAAATGAATGAATAATGCCGAAAAAGCATAACAAAAAGTACAAACCGAATAATAAAAACTCACGTGTACGCTTCCAGTTTTTTAATTCTAAGTCTGAAAGGACGAACGTACTTGCATTGATTAACAACAAATGTAAAAATAATCCTATTTTGGTTAAAGGACAAGGAGTGCATCATCTAAAAGATTATCTTTGTTCAAGAAGACAATTAAACAAGCACTATAAACAAGATTATTACGATATGGAAAAATTGATTATAAACTCATATGCTGAGTTTGAAGAGTATGTTGGTAAGGTGTTGGGTACATCGGATTATGTACAAGTGGACCAAGACCGCATCAATCTGTTTGCAGATGCGACACTTGACAACCAATGGATTCACGTGGATCAAGAACGAGCCAAAGAAGAAAGCCCTTTCAAGAGCACCATTGCGCACGGTTATCTTACCCTTTCACTGCTCCCCTATATGTGGAATCAAATCATAGAGGTTAATAACCTGAAAATGATGATAAACTATGGTATTGAAAAGATGAAATTCGGGCAAGCTGTATTATGTGGAAACAGTGTTCGTTTGACCACCAAATTAGAGTCGCTCGTGAATCTACGTGGTGCAGCCAAAGCCGAGATTAAATTCTCTATTGAAGTAAAAGAAACCGGCAAAAAGGCATTGGAAGGTATTGCCATCTTTATCTACTACTTCAACTAATCAGAGGAACAAAATTCTTTCCTTACAATATACTCCGACAAGCAGGCTTTCTCTCTTGTCGGAGTTTCTATTTTAGATTTTAGTATTATTTAATTGACGAGCTCTTCAGTTTTTTGCATAAAACCTTAATTTTGCTCTCGATAAAGCAACAACAACAAATTAAGGTACTATGGAAAAGAAGTTGTTTATGCAAAAAGCCATAGAATTGGCCATAGAGAATGTGCACAACGGTGGGGGACCGTTTGGAGCGGTAATTACACGCAACAATGAAATTATAGCCACGGGAGTTAATCGTGTAACGGCACAACACGACCCAACTGCCCATGCCGAAGTGTGCGCCATACGCAATGCGTGCGAAGAACTAAACACTTTTGATTTGAGCGGATGCGAAATTTATACCTCATGCGAACCTTGTCCCATGTGCTTGGGTGCCATTTATTGGGCTCATCTGGACAAGATTTATTATGGGTGTAATAAACACGATGCGGCGAAGGCCGGATTCGACGACTCGTTCATATACAAGGAATTAGACCTACCCCAAAACGAGCGTAGCAAGATGATGGAAGAACTATTGCCCGAGGAAGCCACACGGACGTTTCAAGCATGGCAAGAACAAGCCGACAAGACTCCTTATTAAACACATGCTCGTGTATGGGGAAAGACACCATGGTGTGGGTACCCTACACACGAGCATATAAAAGAAAAGAGATGTACACCTTGTTAAGCTAAGATGTACATCTCTTTTTTATATTCTCTGCAACTTTCTAGATTAAAAAGCAAACTTTTTCATCTACTTACCTACTTGAAATCAATACTTAATGTCCAACTCCTTCAAAATAGACGAAATTTTCTCCATCGTAGTCAAGCGGGTAGGAACCAAAGGCAAACGTAGTTGATTTTCTATCATCCCCATAGCATGTAACATAGCCTTAACACCAGCAGGGTTTCCATCAACAAATAATAACTTGAATAGTTCGGCGAACTTGTGATGAATAGTTAGAGCATTATCATAATCGCCACGCAATGCTAATCTTACCATTCGGCTAAACTCGGCAGGCAATGCATTACCTATCACAGAGATTACGCCCACTGCACCAAGTGTAATCAAAGGAAACGTGATACCATCATCACCGGAAATAACGTCAAAATGAGGCGGTTTGTTCTTGATGATGTCATCCATTTGAGTAATATTACCACTTGCCTCCTTGATGGCAACGATATTTTCAAACTCACGTGCCAAGCGCAAAGTGGTCTCCGCATTCATGTTCACACCGGTGCGTCCGGGCACGTTATAGAGCACCACCGGAACAGGAGATGCCAAAGCCACCGCACGAAAATGCTGATATAACCCCTCTTGAGATGGTTTGTTATAGTACGGACATACGGACAAAACGCCGTCGATACCTGTCCAATCAGCATTTTTCAACTCGTTCACAATAGCAGCTGTGTTATTACCACCGCAGCCCATCAACAAAGGCACACGACCAGCCACACGCTCTACAACCATCTTCTTTATTGTCTGCTTTTCTTCGGCCGACAAACATGGTGTTTCGGCCGTGGTGCCCATGATGCATAGGAAATCGACACCATTTTTTATTTGGTATTCTACAAGGCGCAACAAGGCATCATAGTCTACATCTCCATTAGGGGTAAACGGAGTGACTAATGCAATACCTAGTCCTTTGAATTTATTTTGTACCATCGATTCTCGATTTTATCATTTAGTTGGCAAAAATACGAACTTTCCGTCTTTTTGCCAAACTTTTATCGTGTTTCTATCATATTTATGAACTCATCTTCGCTAAGAACGCGCACACCGAGTTTTTGAGCCTTCTCCAACTTGGCAGGGCCCATATTGGCACCGGCCAACACAAAAGATGTCTTTGCTGAAATGCTACCCACGTTCTTGCCGCCGTGTTGTTCTATCAAAGTTTTGTATTCGTCGCGCGAATGATGTGTAAACACGCCGCTGATGACTATGCTCTGCCCTGCCAAACGATCACTCTGAGCTTCTAATTGCGACTCAGACAACTCCATACACACACCTTTTGCACGTAAGCGACTGATTATTTTTTGATTTTCGGCGCATTGAAAATAGCCCACCACACTGTTGGCAATTACCTGACCGATACCATTCACCTGCAACAAGTCGTCAACTGTGGCAGACGATAATGCGTCAATGTTTTTGAAGTAACGTGCCAATGATTTGGCGGCAATCTCGCCCACAAAACGTATACCTAAAGCAAACACTACACGTTCAAATGGAACCTCGACAGAGGCTGCTATCGACGAAATAATTTTTCGGGCAGATTTTTCTCGGCTTCCGGTAGTTCCGTTGATTTGTTGCACATCTATATCGTAAAGATCTGCAATATTACGCACCAATCCACGACGATAGTATTCGTCTATCGTCTCGGGCCCGAGGCTATCTATATTCATGGCTTTACGGCTTATAAAGTGCTCAATACGCCCTTTAATCTGCGGTGGACAAGCCACATCGTTAGGACAATAATGCGCCGCCTCGCCCTCAATGCGAATCAAAGATGCTCCACATTCGGGACAAACCTCAGCAAATTGAACCTTTTCTCCCGTACATTCGTTTCGAGCATTTTTATCAACTCCCACGATCTTGGGGATGATTTCCCCACCCTTTTCTACGAGAACTGTATCGTTTAAGTGCAGGTCGAGTTGTTCCATTACATCTGCATTGTGTAGGGTGGCACGCTTCACCACAGTACCCGCCAAGAGTACAGGCTCCATATTAGCCACAGGCGTAACTGCACCGGTGCGACCCACTTGGAACGTAACCTCCAACAAACGTGTGGCAGCCTGTTCGGCTTGAAATTTATAGGCAATAGCCCAACGAGGACTCTTAGAAGTGAAGCCCAACGTGCGTTGCTGAGCTTGCGAATTAACTTTCAACACGATGCCGTCGGTGGCTACGGGTAGTTGACTGCGTTTTTCGTCCCAATAATCGATAAAATCATAAACCTCTTGTAATGATTTTGCCTTACACATGCCTTCTGAAACCTTGAATCCCCACGAACGAGCCTTTTCTAGATTTTCATAATGTCCGTCACAAGGCACGGTGTCACCTAATAAATAATATAGGTAGGCATCTAACTTTCGATGCGCCACCACAGCCGAACTTTTACTTTTCAGCGAACCCGAAGCTGCATTTCGCGGGTTAGCAAACAAGGGTTCCTCCATGGCCTCACGTTCTCGGTTCAGTTGTTCAAAGCTGGTCCAAGGCATTAGTATTTCACCTCTGATTTCAAAAACCTCCGGGTAATCTCCATTAGGCTTCAGCATCAAAGGAATACTTCGTATCGTTTTCACGTTCTCCGTAACATCATCTCCTTGCACACCATCCCCTCGGGTTACTGCACGCACTAGACGACCTTGCTCGTAGTGAAGCGAAATGGACAAACCGTCATACTTGAGTTCGCAACAGATTTCAAACGGTGCGCCCTCCAAACCGGCACGTACACGCTCATAGAACTCGGCCACCTCGGCCTTGTTATAGGTATTAGACAACGAAAGCATCGGACGTTGATGCAACACCTGCACAAACTCGTGATTAAGGTCGCTACCCACTCGTTGCGTAGGCGAATTCTCATCATAATATTCGGGGTGCGCCTGCTCCAAGTCCTGAAGTTGTCGCATCATAGCATCAAACTCCTGGTCGGATATTTCGGGAGAGTTCAACACGTAATATTGATGATTATGTCGGTGCAGTTCTGCACGAAGCTGTTCAATCTGTTGTTTCATGTCCATCGCTTTTTCTTATGTCTTTCGTCGGATGTGAGTTTGATGTACGCAAACAAACTCTTTTCAATGTCTTTTTGCATCAAAAGCCCGTTCGTCGTTCTTTTATACAACAAAGGTAACGAAATTATCTCATCATCGCCATATTATTGTGAAAAAACCATGTGGATAAAGTTCAGTCTATTGAATAAATGATTACCTTTGCACGAATTTTCAGAAAAACCCCAAATACTATGTTCAAAATTTTCCCAGGCTTCGACCGTGTAGAAGCCTATCATGAAATGAAAAAGGCTAAGCGATTGGCCGAAAATCGCACCTTCTCCCGCATTCTCAAACTCGCTGTGTCCATTGGTGCCATGCTCGCCATTTGGGTGTTGCCTACAGAATGTTTAGGCGTTGAAGGGCTCACCTTAATCCAACAACGTACTATTGCCATTTTTGTTTTCGCCACATTGATGTGGGTATTGGAAGCTATTCCGGCATGGACCACTTCGGTGACCGTTGTTGTTTTACTTCTACTCAGTGTTTCAGACAGTAGCCTATGGTTCTTTACCGAAGGCATAGATGCCGAAACGCTTGGTAAGGCTGTGAAGTATAAATCAATTATGCATTGCTTTGCCGACCCTATCATCATGTTGTTCATCGGTGGCTTTATTCTTGCTATTGCTGCCACGAAGAGCGGTTTGGATAACTTCCTAGCCCGTGTTATGTTGAAGCCTTTCGGTACACAGTCACGCTTTGTACTTCTTGGTTTCATCGTGGTAACCGGAACATTCTCTATGTTCCTAAGTAACACGGCTACTGCGGCCATGATGTTAACTTTCTTGACACCGGTATTGAAAGCCCTCCCCGCTGACGGAAAAGGTAAGATTGGTCTTGCTATGGCTATCCCTGTTGCGGCCAACGTAGGTGGTATGGGAACACCCATTGGTACTCCTCCTAACGCCATCGCATTGAAGTATCTTAACGATCCCGAAGGATTGAACTTGAACATCGGATTCGGTGAATGGATGGCATTCATGTTGCCTTTCACCATCGTGGTATTGATTCTTTCATGGATGCTTTTGCTTCGTTTGTTCCCCTTCAAACAAAAGACAATTGTGCTTAACATTGAGGGTGAAACCAAAAAGGATTGGCGTTCTATCGTTACATATATCACCTTTGCCATCACCATCTTGTTGTGGATGACTGATAAGTTTACCGGTGTAAGCTCAAACGTGGTAGCAATGGTTCCCGTAGCTGTATTCTGTGCTATTGGCGTCATCACAAAGCGCGACCTTGAAGAAATCAGTTGGAGTGTATTGTGGATGGTTGCCGGTGGTTTTGCTCTTGGCGTTGCATTGAACGAGACCAACTTGGCAAAAACAATGATTGAGGTTATTCCATTTAATACTTGGTCTCCAGTAGCAATGATTATAGGCTCCGGCCTGATTTGTTATGCAATGGCAAACTTTATTTCGCACACTGCAACCGCAGCACTTCTCGTGCCAATTCTTGCTATTGCAGGTACTAGCATGGCCGAGAACCTAAGTTCTTTGGGCGGTGTAAGCACATTGCTCATCGGTGTAGCCATCGGTTCTTCATTGGCAATGGTGCTTCCCATCAGTACACCTCCTAATGCCTTGGCTCACGCCACCGGCCTCATCGAGCAAAAAGATATGCAGAAGGTTGGTTTAATCATGGGCTTCATTGGTCTTGTATTAGGCTATTCTATGCTTATTATGTTGGGCAAATTCGGATTTATCTAATCAACTTATCCACATATCAATATGCAGAAAGAGCGGAACTGTTTTGTTCCGCTCTTTCTTTTTATATTCAAAGTAAGATGATTTACTCACATCATCTTACTTCCCTTTTGCACTCCTATATATACTATAACGTGAAGAATTTAATCGAACTCCCCCTCTAACCAAGCATCAATCAAACGGCGGGCCAACGATACTTTTCCCGGAATTTCGGGAAGATTACTACGTGAAAACCAACCACCGGCCCCCAATTCCTCGTGTTGTAATTTGAGCGTGCCATCGGCATAATCGGCTACAAAACCAACCATCAAGCCGCAAGGATAAGGCCATGGCTGACTACCGTAATACCGAATATTACATACTCGTATGTGGGTTTCCTCCCATACTTCTCGCGCCACACACTCCTCTAATGTTTCACCCGTTTCCACGAAGCCCGCAACTAGTCCGTAATGCTTGCCTCTAAAGTTATGGGCATGCACCATTAAAGCCTCGTCACCACGTTTTACCAACACAATGATTGCCGTAGACAGTTGTGGCCACACTTCCTTTCCACAGTTGACACAACGTTTACTGATGGCTGTATGAAACTTCATCGGACCACCGCACACACCGCAAAACTTAGTCGTACTGTCCCAATACAGCAATTCGGCAGCCTTACCGGCCATACGATATTCATCCTCAGTCAACACTTCGAACGAAACTCGAAGTCCCACCATTTTCATGTCGGACAAATACGTAATTGGTGCATCCATTCGCAATGCCACACATGACTTTCCATTCATAGTTGGCAACTCTATTTGTGTGTGCCATGGTTGCAATGTAACAGGTGCAGATTCCGACAAAGGTATGTTATATCCCCCCTCGCCTTGTTGCAACAAGAGTTCGTCCTTACAAAAGATAAACCAATATCGTTCCATATTTTCTTTTACATATTGTCAACATACAAAGAGTTCCCTCCTGCCTGCCGATGCAAGCGGAAGGGAACTTTTATGAGAACTACCAATTATTACAACCCCAACGAAGCCTTAATAGCATCTACCTTTTGCAAAGCCTCGTTCTTGGCTGCTGCATAGCATTTTGCACATGCCATTTCACCTGCAATCTCCAAGTAGAACTTTATCTTAGGCTCAGTTCCTGAAGGACGAACGCTCACCTTGCTACCATCAGCTGTATACCATTGCAATACGTTTGAAGTTTCCGGTTGATCGATGTCGGTGGTATTACCTTCGGCATCTGTTGCTTTAAGTGATTTATAATCCTTGGTCAGAACAACGGCTGAACCGGCGATTTCTTTAGGAGGATTTGCACGGAAGTTGTCCATCATAGCCTTGATCTCATCGGCACCGCTCTTACCGGGTTTCACCACGTTGACGGTGTAGTTCAATGAGAATCCATACTCAACATAAATGTCCATCAACACATCGAACAAAGTTTTGCCTTGGTCTTTTGCCCAAGCACAGATTTCGGCCAACAAAGAACAAGCTGATACGGCATCCTTGTCACGAACAAAATCTTGTGCCAAGAAACCGTAGCTCTCTTCACCACCACCTATATATACCTTTTTGCCCTCATTTAGACGAATCTCACGTGCAATCCACTTGAAACCGGTATAGCAGTCGAACATTTCTACGTTATTCTTATCGGCTACGTTCTTAATCAACTCGGTGGTAACAATGGTCTTCACGATGAATTCATTGCCCTTCATCTTGCCCATGGCAATGCGGTTCTTAATTATGTAATACAAGAACAACAAGCAAGTTTGATTACCGTCAACAAGAACCCATTCACCCTTGTTGTCCTTGCATGCCATACCTACACGGTCGGCATCAGGGTCGCTGGCCATAACAATGTCTGCATCAATGCTCTTTGCAAGATTGATGGCCATGGTCAAGGCTTCAGCATTTTCCGGATTAGGAGAAATAACGGTTGGAAAGTCGCCAGACTTTATCATCTGCTCAGGTACTGTGTGGATGTTTTCAAAGCCCCACATCTGCAATGAGCGCGGAATCAACATCATACCTGTACCATGAATCGGAGTATACACAATCTTCATATCCTTTTGACGCTGAATAACTTCAGGGTCAATTGAGATGGTCTTGATGTGCTCCAAATATACATCGTCAATTTCTTTTCCGACGATTTGAATCAATGGGTTTGTTGTGTCAATTTCCTTTACGAGCCCTTTTATGTCGGCAACTGACACCTTATTTACCTCATCTATAATACCTTTATCGTGCGGTGCCAACACCTGTGCACCATCGTCCCAATATGCTTTATAACCATTGTACTCCTTCGGGTTGTGCGATGCAGTAAGGATAATACCGCTTTGGCAACCTAAGTGACGAATAGCAAAACTCATCTCGGGAGTAGGACGCATATCCTCGAACAAATACACCTTGATGCCGTTGGCAGCAAAGATATTAGCCGATACCTCAGCAAACAAGCGGCTGTTGTTGCGACAGTCATGACCTACAACCACGCTAATTTGCTCCATGTCCTTAAAGTTCTTGTTCAAATAGTTAGATAGTCCTTGTGTGGCTGCACCTACAGTGTAGATGTTCATGCGGTTTGTACCCACACCCATAATACCTCTCAGACCACCAGTACCAAACTCAAGATTCTTATAAAATCCATCAATCAATTCTGTTTTGTCGTCTGAAGCCAGAATTCGACTTACTTCTGCTTGGGTTTCTGCATCATATAGTGATGATGCCAACCACTCTTGTGCTTTTGCTTCACAAGCTTTAATCAATTCGTTGTCCATATAGTTTATATTGTAATGTTCTTTTTTACTTTAACACAAGAGCAAAGATAAAAAGAAAAAACGAGAGATTAAGTAAATGAATAAGAAAATATTACGCACAAAAGGAGAACGAGTGACACATGTGCATTGAAAAGGTCATAAAAAACACACGAGCAAAGGGGCAAAAACACACCACGGTGTGAGCACCCTCCACACGCTCGGCTTGATGCAACGACACCACGGTGTAGTGCATGCCCACACGTACGTGTAAAAAAAGCACTGCTTCAATACATTATTTCCACATGAGAATAATATATCAAAGCAGTGGTTATACTATTATAAGTCAGCGTATTGCTCAAGTCCTACTAAAAGTAGAACTATTATTGGGGCATCAAGAATCTTTCACCTGTTTCACGAACAATTTGTTTACGATAGGCCTCAGGAAAACCGGGACGCTCTACCGGAACTGCATATCCGCCAGGCGTACGTACAAACTTGCCATCCTTTTCTTTTTTCACAGCCTGGTCGTTATACTTTACAATAAGATACTTACCCAATTCCATCCAACGGTCGAGCATTCCTTGTGCCACTCTGTTGGTGTAGGCTGTAAGATATTTTCGTGACTCAGCTGCACGTTCACCGTTTTCGCCACCCAATTTCAAAGCTTCATCTTCGATGGTTGGTTGCAATGCATTGTAGTCGCGTTCTAATTCATCACGAACCCTCTGCAAGTCGGCAAACATTTGATTATAACGCAGATAAACCATATTACTCACCCAATTACACACCCAAAATGCATTGCGAAAAGAAAAGGTAAAGGTATCGGCCAATTTGTTTGAATAACATTCCGGAACCACATCGGTGCAGCAATACACTGGAGTATAGGCTATCATGTTGCTATCATCACATCCAAACCACAACACACCACCCACATGGTTAGGTAACCACGAACGCATTTGAGCGACCAAAGTAAAGGCTGTTTGCTGTGTAGAAATGGGACGCTCGTTGAAATACGTACGCCCATCTACTTCATACATCAAGGGAGTGGGACGATAGGGTGCCTCGTACGGTCCCTGCCCTATGTCGGAATCCAATGCAAAAGGTGTACCTTCATAGTGATCGCGCATCATGTTCTTAATGTCTTGTACACTAAGCAATTTGTCCGGCTTTATAAAAAGTGGCATAGGTTCGGCCTTGAAGTCACTACCCGATACATAGGGTAGATATTTTTCCATTCCGGCGGTGCAACGATTAAAGAATGTCCACACGCGTGCTTCACAGAAGCGCAAAGCCAAGAAATCGGCAGGAGCATAAGCCTCGGAAAATGAGAACTCGTTATCCTTGCCCGAAAAGTATCCCTTCTCACGTGCAAAGCTGATTACATCCTTTGAATAAACACAATTCTTCTTATCTCGAAGCGGAAATTGACGGATTCTGCTCTGGTTGGCATGTGCCGACACGCAATCGTCGGGCACTCGTACAGCCACCCACACAGCTCCCTTTCTTCCAGGGCCTTTCCCTATAAGTTCTAGAATCCAAGCCTCGTTTGGGTCGGCTAAGGTAATACTTTCGCCACCGCTTCGATAGCCATATTTCTCTATCAATCCGGTCATTACATCAATAGCTTCACGTGCTGTTTTTGAGCGTTGCAAAGTGATGTATATCAAGCTACCATAATCAAGCAGTCCGGTAGAATCTTCCAACTCAGCCCGTCCTCCAAATGTAGTTTCGACGATGGTAAGTTGATGCTCATTCATATTTCCCACCACATTATAGGTTTCAGTGGCCTCCTCTATCTCACCGAGGTAATTATTCGTTTCCCAGTCGTAAACAGAACGCATAGTTCCTGGTTTGTGCTTAGCCGCAGGATAGTGACAAAGGAAACCAAAACTACCATAGTCGTCCGCACTGTAAGTCACGATAACCGAACCATCCGTAGATGCTTTTTTACCTACAATAAGGTTAGTACATGCATTGGACGTGGTATAAACCAGCACAAATACAAGCAAACAGAACAATCTTATTTTCATAGGATTAAGATAGGATTAGCAAGCCTTAAAGCTCATATCAAGACCCATTACCGAATGAGTGAGCGCACCCACGGAGATGAAGTCTACACCACACTCTGCATAATCGCGCAAAGTGTCGAAGGTGATACCGCCACTTGATTCCACTTCATAACGTCCTGCCACCATCTCAACAGCCTTCTTCGTGTTTTCCGGAGTGAAGTTGTCAAGCATAATTCGATGTACACCGCCAATGTTCAAAACCTCATTAAGTTCGTCAAAGTTGCGCACCTCTATTTCAATCTTCAAGTCCTTACCTTTTGCTTTTAGATATTCATGGCAACGATTGATAGCATTGGCAATACCACCCGAGAAGTCGACATGATTGTCCTTCAACAAAATCATGTCAAACAAACCGATACGGTGATTCACACCGCCACCAATCTTCACGGCTTCTTTCTCCAACATACGCATACCGGGTGTAGTCTTGCGGGTATCAAGTACACGAGTTTTAGTTCCTTTCAAACGTTCAACGTAGCGTGCAGTCATTGTGGCGATGCCACTCATACGTTGCATAATATTAAGCATCAAACGCTCAGTCTGCAACAAACTCTGAATACGTCCGGTAACAATCATTGCCACATCGCCGGGTTTTACTCTTGTTCCGTCCTCGATAAAGACCTCGACCTGCATCTCCGGATCAAAACGATGAAATACTTGTTTGGCAATCTCCACGCCCGCAAGAATTCCTTCTTCCTTTATCAATAGTTTTGACTTGCCCATTACATCGGCCGGAATACAACACAACGTAGTGTGGTCGCCATCACCTATATCCTCGGCAAATGCCAAGTCAATCAATCTGTCATTTAATTCTTCAACTGTAAGCATATTCGTTAAATTTTAGAGTTATATTCATTTGTACAAAGGTATAAAGAATATCTCGGCACAAAACGGCGTAAATCGTTAAAGAGCGTTAAGAAGATGCCACGAGTAGCACACAAAGCATTACCTTTGCCCACATGAAGGCCGTTTTACTTGTTGTGGGCAAAAATACCGACCCACATTTCATCGCATCAATCAACGAATACCTACAACGTATTCAACACTATCTTACATTTGATTTTGAGGTTATCCCTGAGTTGAAAAACACGAAAGCACTCAGCGCCGAACAGCAAAAATCGCGTGAAGCTGAAATGATGAAGAAGTTTTTTCAAGCCGGCGACCACATTGTACTACTTGATGAGCATGGCCGTGAATTCAGATCCATGGAATTTGCAACTTGGATGCAGAAAAAAATGAACAACGTGAACAAAAGATTGGTGTTTGTTGTAGGTGGTCCTTATGGTTTTGCACCCGAAATTTATGGATTAGCCCAAGAAAAGATATCCTTATCGAAGATGACCTTCTCGCATCAAATGATACGCCTTCTTTTTGTGGAACAAGTATATCGTGCAATGACGATCC
>JAFOXE010000221.1 GCA_017425765.1 Paraprevotella sp.
ATAGTACTATTTACTATGAACGCGATATTATGGGTTTGGTTTATTTCGACAAAGAGCCCAAGAATCGTCAGTTTGCCCGTGTAGTTTGGGGTGGATTTATGTTTGCTGATGGCGTAGGTGCTGCTGCAAATGATAACGCCATCGATGCATGGTTGAGAACAGACGGAGGTTTGGACTTCTGGGGATTGGCCCACGAGTTAGGCCATAATAATCAAATTACACCCGACTTCAAGTGGAGCGGTTGTGGTGAAACAACCAATAATATTTATTCTGCATGGGTACAATTCCATTTGGGAACTGGTGAAAGACGTCTTGAGCACGAATGGTCGGGTATTGACGACTATTCAGGAATGCGTGGTGGACGTATGCAAACCTATATGGAGCAGGGTGTACGTTTAGGAGTTGCTTGGCAATTGCAAGACGGACCTGATTATCACGGAGCGACTCCGGATATAAAATCTGTACCTGAAATGGATTATAATGGTAATTATACGGGCAAGATGGTATCTACCGGAACACGTAACTACGACCACTTCGTGAAGTTGGTTCCACTATGGCAGTTGCTTCTATATTGTGATCAAGCCGGCTACTCACCTCATGTATATGGAAAGGTTATTGAAAGTTACCGTAAGGAAAGTACGCCAAACATCAGCAACGGAAAGCGTCAGATGCGTTTCATGAAGTTGGTATGTGATTCTACGGGTCTAAACTTCTTACCGTTCTTCGAGAAGGCCGGTATGCTTCGCCCAATTTGTGCTTACATAGAGGACTATAGTGCTGGATGGAATATGATTAGCGAGGATATGATTAACGAGTTGAAGCAATACGTAGCAGAAAAGGGTTATCCAATGCCGCAGGGTGAGGTGAACTACATTAGTGCTAATAACTGGCGTTGCTATGCAGAGAAACTCGCTGTAAGCGGAACATTGAATGACGGTTGTACTAAGTCGACAGGCTATGTTACTGTAGATCACAATAAGTGGAAAAATGTGGTGGCCTATGAAACTTATGATGCTAATGGTAAATTGTTGCGTATTACTATGGCTGGTTTGGGTTGCGAGAACATTTACAATACTTATACAAAGGTGTTGTATCCGAGCAACATCAAGGAGAAATCAGCTTATATTATGGCTGTAGGTTGGGACGGTACAAGAGTTAAGTGCTATCAACCCTAATTGATGTATAAATGAATATGTAGCCGCCCGTAAGATGTTGTCTTACGGGCGGTTTTGCTTTCGTTGTTGCGTTTTTTAACGTATGCAATGCTTAAAATACCTACTATTAGGTATATGTAAAGTCGTTGATATTGCGTACCTTTGTATGCAAATGGTAGTAGGCGACTATTTACATTCGATATAACTATTTTGTACATAATAATTAAACCACATTACGTATGAGATTTAATAATGAGAGCTGGGCCGGCTTTAAAGGCGATGTTTGGAAAAAGGAGATAAACGTACGCGATTTTATTCAGAACAACTACACACCTTATTTAGGTGATGATTCTTTTTTGACCCCTTCTTCGGAGAAAACCCGTAAGGTGTGGAACAAACTTACGGAGATGTTTAAGGAAGAACGCGAACGTGGTGTATATGATGCAGAAACAAAAACTCCACAAACCATCACTACTTACGGCGCCGGATACATAGATAAAGAGAACGAGGTTATTGTGGGATTGCAGACCGATGCTCCCTTGAAGCGCGGAATCTTTCCTAAAGGCGGTATTCGCATGGTGGAAAACAGTTTGGAGGCATATGGCTATAAATTAGATCCGATGACCAAAGAAATCTTCACAAAGTATCGCAAGACACATAATGAAGGTGTGTTCTCGGCCTACACCGACGAAATGATGGCTGCTCGTCGTTCTGCCATTATTACCGGTTTGCCTGATGCTTACGGTCGTGGTCGTATCATTGGTGACTATCGTCGTGTGGCTCTATACGGAACTACAATTCTAATTGAAGAGAAGAAGAACTTCCAGAAGCGCCTAGATATTCAGGAAATCACTGACGATATCATCCAGGCACGTGAGGAGATTACAGAACAAATTAAGGCCTTGAAGGACTTTGAAAAGATGTGTGCATCGTATGGCTTTGATGTGAGCCGCCCTGCGGAGAATGCACGTGAGGCAGTACAGTTCGTTTACTTGGCCTATTTGGCAGCTGTAAAAGACCAAGATGGCGCAGCTATGTCTATTGGTCGTACCGCTACGTTCCTTGATATTTACATTGAAAAGGATATTAAGGAAGGTCGTTTGACCGAGGATGAAGCGCAAGAACTTATTGACCAAATGATTATTAAGTTGCGCATTGTTCGTTTCTTGCGTACACCGGAATACAACGATTTGTTCTCCGGTGACCCTGTTTGGGTAACAGAATCTCTTGGTGGTATGGGCCTTGATGGTCGTACTTTGGTTACTAAGACTTGTTTCCGTTATTTGCACACCTTGTACAATCTTGGTCCGGCACCGGAACCAAACTTGACTGTACTTTGGGCTGATAAATTGCCCGAGAATTGGAAAAGATTCTGTGCAAAGGTTTCTATTGACACCTCTGCAATCCAATACGAGAACGACGACTTGATGCGCGTAGACTATGGTGATGACTATGGTATTGCTTGCTGCGTGTCGCCGATGAAGATAGGTAAGCAAATGCAGTATTTCGGTGCTCGTGCCAACTTGGCTAAATGTTTGCTATATGCCATCAACGGTGGTCGTGACGAATGTAGTGGTGTGCAGGTGGCTCCACAATATGAACCTATAACCAGCGAGTATTTAGATTACGAAGAAGTGATGCAAAAGTACGAGCAGATGATGCGTTGGCTTGCCAAGGTATACGTAAATGCATTGAAGATTATTCACTATATGCATGATAAATACGCATACGAAGCTTTCGAGATGGCTTTGCACGATGGAAATGTTCAACGTATCCGTGCTACCGGCATTGCAGGTCTTTCTATTGTAGCAGACTCTTTGGCTGCTATACGCGATTGTAAGGTAAAGGTTATTCGTGACGAGCGTGGTTTGGCCGTAGACTTTGAACGTGAGGGTGACTATGTACCATTTGGTAACAACGACGATCGTACCGATCAGATTGCGGTAGATATTACCGAGAAGTTCATGGAGTACTTGCGTCAGCACGAAACATATCGTCATGCAGTGCCCACCCAATCAATCCTTACCATTACAAGTAATGTGGTATACGGAAAGAAGACCGGTTCTACTCCGGATGGTCGTCCCGGTGGTGCACCATTTGCTCCGGGTGCTAACCCAATGAACGGTCGTGACAAGAAGGGTGCTGTTGCCGCGTTGGCTTCTGTGGCCAAGTTGCCGTTCCAACACGCACACGACGGTATTTCTTATACCTTTGCTGTTTCTCCTGCTACGCTTGGTAAGGAAAGCACAGTTCAGGTAGACAATTTGGTGAGCTTGCTCAACGGATACTTCGTTCCTACCGGTGGTCAGCATTTGAACGTGAACGTGTTTGACAAGGAACTTCTAATCGATGCTATGGAACATCCCGAGAAGTATCCGCAACTTACCATCCGAGTATCGGGTTATGCCGTGAACTTTGTTAAGTTGACTCGCGAACAACAATTAGATGTTATTTCACGTACGATTAACCAAGCCCTGTAATGGCAGAAATCGTAGGACGCATACATTCATTAGAGAGTTTCGGGACCGTTGACGGTCCCGGAATTCGTTTTGTAACCTTCCTTCAAGGGTGTCCTTTGCGTTGTCTGTACTGTCACAACCCCGACACATGGAATCCGAAGGGAAAGGTGGCCTATGAGTATACTCCCCAGCAACTTCTCGATGAAGTATTACGTTACCGCAATTTTATTGTGCGAGGCGGTGTTACGTTGACCGGTGGTGAGCCTTTGATGCAACCTGCGTTCTGCAGGGAATTTTTCCGCTTGTGCCGTGAAGAAGGCTTGCACACCACAATAGATACGGCCGGTTCTATCGTCAACGAACAGACACTTTCCGTACTTGATTATACCGATCTTGTGCTGCTTGATATCAAAGCATTGGACGCCGAAAAATGCAAACATGTATGTGCTGCCGACGGAAGAAATACGTTGCGTTTCCTTGACGAATTGCAGGCGCGCAGCATCCCTACATGGATCAGACATGTGGTAGTGCCCGGTTTGACTGATGATGAGGCCGGTTTGGATCGACTTGTGTCTTATGTGAAGTCTTATACGGTGGTGGAGAAAATAGAATGGCTTCCTTATCACACTATGGGAACGTTTAAGTATAAAGAGTTAGGGATTGATTATCCTCTTGAGGGCGTATTGCCTTTGAGTGCCGATCGCATTAAGACGATAAAGGAGAAATACAAAGATGCTCTAAATAGAGAATCGTCTGCAGAATAGTTGGCTCTGACTATGATGTAGAAAATACATTCAGGTGCGTTGCAATATACTTATATTCAAGTTGTTGTAGCGCACCTGATGTGTATACAAACTACATGCTCATCTCAACGCTTCAAGACGCAGGTGTAGATGCCTACTACATGCTCGTGTAGAGGGCACCTACACCTACGTGTCTTTTTAGAGGATTCTTCGCCTTCGTGTGTTTATAAGAATTTAAGGTTTTGATCTGAACAACATTTATTGTTTTATGATGTTTAGGAAATAAAAAATGATTGTTATCTTTGTGCTTTGGTTATGAGTAAGTATATAAATTGCATATTTTTTCTTCTAATAGTGTTGTTTTTCGCGGGTTGCGACATGATTGAGTACCATCCATACGAGGCACGTGTGGAGGGCGAAACCGGTATCAATGCAAAGAACATAAATTTGATACAAAAGAGGTTGGAAGGGAAAAAGGAATTTAAGTTTGCGATGATTAGCGACACTCAGCGCAGTTATGATGAGACGAAGAAAGTTGTTGCGGCGATTAATGCGCGTGGCGACATCAGCTTTGTGATTCATGGCGGAGATCAAGCAGACTTTGGATTGACAAAGGAATTTCTTTGGACCAGAAACATCCTAAATAACTTATACATGCCTTATGTGGTGCTTCTTGGTAATCATGATTGTTTGGGCACGGGCGAAGACGTGTATAAGGAGATTTACGGCCATGCAAATTTTGCATTTACGGCCGGAAATGTACGCTTTGTGTGTTTGAATACGAATGCATTGGAATATGACTACAGCGTACCGGTTCCCGATTTTGATTTTATAGAGGAAGAGATAAATAGAGAACCCAACGGAGTAGAGAAGACCATTGTGGCAATGCATGTGCCACCCGGTGATGTAGAATTCAATAATAATGTGCGTAAGCCTTTTGAACGTTATTTGTTGGAATTGAGAGGAATACAATTCTGCTTGTACGGACATAATCACTATTTCGACGAAAAAGAATTCTTTGGAGATGGATTGATGTACTATGGGTGTACCAATGTGGCGAATAAAGGTTATTTTGTAATCACCATTAAAGAGGACGGGTATGAGATTGAGAAATGTTCTTTTTAGTATTCTGTGTGGTGCTTGTATGACTCTATCCGCTCATGGAGTAGATTCTTTGAGTAGTGAGGTGTTGGCCGATGGAGTGGGCATGATGTATGTGCCGGAACGTTCAATATATGAGATCCGCAAGGCAAATCGTGAGCGTCAATGGCAACGCCTTATTCCCACACACTTGAAGCTGCAATATGCCGGAAGCATCGGCTTTATGTCGTTAGGTGTAGGTTGGTCGTATGGAAAGTCAAATCAGTGGGAAACTGATTTGATGTTTGGTTTTGTGCCTAAATATGATAGCGATAAAAATAAATTAGTATTTACTGTGAAACAGAGCTATATCCCCTGGATAGTTCGCTTTGGTGATAGTGATTTCAATTTCAAACCACTCGCATGCGGTGTGTTCTTCTCGTCGGTGTTGACCGGTGATTTCTGGATCAGTGAGCCCGACCGATATCCCGGAGGATATTATAATTTCTCTACTCGTTTTCGTGCGAATATCTTTTTGGGGCAGCGCATCACTTACTTTCATCCCCGCGAAAAGCGTACTTATATTCAGGGATGTTCGTTGTATTATGAGTTCAGTGCTTGCGATGCCGATTTAGTTACCTTCTTTGGCGACAAGTGTATCAAAATTGAGGATATA
This sequence comes from Paraprevotella sp., assembly GCA_017425765.1. Classification (GTDB taxonomy): domain Bacteria; phylum Bacteroidota; class Bacteroidia; order Bacteroidales; family Bacteroidaceae; genus Paraprevotella. The sequence goes on from JAFOXE010000221.1 coordinate 6,113, forward strand.
TTAAGTTTGGCCTTGGGTCTTAAGGTGCACTTGTAATACCTTCATCTCCGCAAATATGTTTACAGACCGGCTCGGTAACGTAGCCATTCCTCTGCTATGGTGGGCCATAGCAGACCAACTCCATAACGCATTCCATAGCCATGTCCTCCACGGTTAAGATAATGTAGTTCAATGGGGGCTTTCTCCTTACGCATGGCTTGTGCGTATACCAATGAACTATTGCTACTGTAGAAATCGTCTGCTGTGCCGAAGATAAAAGTAGGTGGCGTTTGCTTGCTTACTGTTAATTCCGGCGTGAGCGTTCCTCCTTCTCCGTCGGCTAAATATGCCGGATAAATAAGTGCAGCGAAGTCGGGACGGCAATTTGTGGTATCGATATCATCCATAGCAGGGTAGGCAGGTGTATTGAAACGTGTGGATGCACGAGCAGACAAACTTGCTCCGGCCGAAAATCCAATGACACCTACTTTGGAAAATCCGTATTTTGAGCGTACGTAACGTATAGCACGCTGTACGTCTTGTAGTGCCCCTTCGCGCTGATTCGGTACACGATAGGCCAGTGTAAATGCAGTGAAACCCTGACGGCTGAGCCATTCGGCGATTTCGGTTCCTTCTTTGTTGTAGGCCAGAACATGATAGC
>JAFOXE010000222.1 GCA_017425765.1 Paraprevotella sp.
AATTGTCACTACCCCCTCAAAGTAGCGCGTCTACCAATTCCGCCACCTCTCCATAATGTCGAACACAAATGAATGCTTGATGGTGCCCAGAACAGGACTCGAACCTGCACGTTTCTCAACACTCGCACCTGAAACGAGCGCGTCTACCATTCCGCCACCTGGGCATTCCGCCAAAGCGTTATACCATTGTGCACTTTGAGCGGAAAACGAGGCTCGAACTCGCGACCCCGACCTTGGCAAGGTCGTGCTCTACCAACTGAGCTATTTCCGCAGAATGCATCTCTATACGATGTCAAACTTATAAGCACTCCTCTGAATGCGGTTGCAAAGATACAATTATTTTTGACACGTACAAAAAAACACACTAGATTTTCAAGAAAAACATTCGCAAATCAACACATCCTATCGCGATAATCTTCGTATTGAAAGTGACGATACCACTCTAACGTGCCATCTGAGTGCAACATCGCAATGGATGGATGCCCCACTCCATTAAACATATTTGTCTTCACCGTGGTATAATGAATCATATCTTCAAAAATGATTCGACTCCCCACCTTAAGTGGTTCATCAAAGCGCCAACATCCCATATAATCGCCGCTTAAACAACTATTTCCACCCAGGCGATATACATTTTCGAAGTGAGCCTGTTCGGTCTTGATGTATTCGGAATCCAAAGTCTCTGCCCCACGAATAGTTGGTTGATAGGGCATCTCCAAACAATCAGGCATATGACATGTGAAGCTAACATTGAGGATGGCGGTGCGAACACCTTTATTCTCTACAACATCCACTACCTCGGCCACCAACGGACCGGTTTGCCACGCAAATGCAGAGCCCGGCTCGAGGATGATTTTCAAATTTGGAAAGCGTGATTGAAGCCCATTAAGCACCGACACAAGATGCTCCACTTCATAGTCCTTGCGGGTCATAAGATGTCCGCCTCCAAGATTCAACCATTTCAACTTGGGTAGCCAGGATGCAAATTTCTCCTCAATATGTTGCAAGGTATTTGCCAATGCATACGATGTACTTTCACAATGGCAATGACAATGAAATCCTTCAATACCTGTGGGTAATTCTTCCGGCAAGTCGGAAGCCATAACGCCGAAACGCGAGCCTGGAGCACAAGGATTGTATAGCTCCACCTCTATCTCGGAATACTCGGGATTGATGCGCAAGCCGCAGGATATTGAATCATCAGAATGTGACTGATTATATTCTGCCACCGTCGAAGCAAAACGCTCGTATTGACTAAGTGAATTGAATGAAATGTGACTGCTACACTCCATGATACCGACAAAATCAGACTTTGTATATGCCGGTGAATAGGTATGCGCTTTGCTGCCAAATTCCTCAAGCGCCAAGCGTGCCTCGAATAAAGAGCTGGCCGTGGTATGACTGATGTATTCGCGGAATATGGGGAACGACTTCCACAATGCAAAAGATTTGAATGCAAGAATAATCTCAACTCCAGTACGGTCCATAACGGAACGTATAAGCTCGAGATTTCTGCGTAACAAATTCTCCTCTATTATATAACAAGGTGTAGGCACACCGGTGTAATGCTGATTGTCAGTCTTCATAATCTAAATCTTATTCTGCCCACAAAAGTAGAAAAAACCTATCACACGAACAATACAAGACACAACAACCTACACTAAAATGCACTTATTTTCAGAATACACATTGAAAAAGCGGGGGACTTTCTACACGGATATGAAAAGGTTTTTGTAAATTTGCCTAAACACCGGAATAGTTATGAGTACAAATGTTCAACCCATCACGCAGCAACGCATCGAAAACGATATGCGTGTATTGCAACTCCTTTCGCAAACCTATCCTAACATCGGAGCTGCAAGTACTGAAATCATAAACCTTGAGGCCATTCTAAACTTGCCTAAGGGTACAGAACATTTTATGGCGGATATTCACGGTGAATACGAAGCATTCATTCATATTTTACGCAATGCTTCGGGAAACATCAAGCGCAAAGTAGAAGAAATTTATTCATCATCGCTTAGCAAAATAGAAATACGCGAACTTTGTTCACTAATCTATTATCCTGAACGCAAGTTGGAGTATCTGCGTGCAGCAGAACAGGATCTCACTGAGTTCTACTACACCACCTTATATCAACTGATTGAGGTTTGCCAAGCGGTATCTTCTAAATATACACGATCCAAAGTTCGCAAAGCCCTACCCCGAGAATTTGCATACATCATCACCGAGCTACTGCATGAATCTCCCTCAAAGGAGGACAAGAAAGCATACTTCAACCGCATTATCGAAACCATCATTATGACCGGCAGTGCGGACAACTTCATTATAGCCCTCTGCAACATGATTCAACGCCTAAGTGTAGACCAAGTACATATTTTAGGCGATATCTTCGATCGTGGGCCGGGTGCACACATCATCATGGACACACTTTGCGAACGCAACAACTTCGACATTCAATGGGGAAATCATGACGCTTTGTGGATGGGTGCAGCTGCAGGAAACGATTGCTGCATTGCAAACGTATTAAGACTATCCTTACGCTACGGCAACATGGCAACACTTGAAGACGGTTATGGCATCAACCTATTGCCGCTGGCCACCTTTGCCATGGAAACCTATTACGACGACCCTTGCGACCTTTTTGGGCCACACTTAGATAAAGACGACACTACCCATAACGAGAAGACACGAAGACTGATTGCCCAAATGCACAAAGCCATCAGTATTATACAATTCAAGTTGGAAGCAGCACTTATCGACAGTCGTCCGGAGTGGAATATGCACGATCGAAAACTACTTGAATACATCGACTTCAATCGCAAAGTATTTCACTACAACGGGCAAGACTATGCCATGAAAGACACCTTCTTCCCCACTGTAGACCCACAAAATCCTTATGCATTGACGACCGAAGAAAAAGATATTGTCGACAAACTGCATCATTCGTTCCGAGTAAGCGATAAGTTGAAAAAGCACGTAAAATGTCTTTTCTCTCATGGAGCAATGTACGGCATATATAATTCAAACTTAT
>JAFOXE010000223.1 GCA_017425765.1 Paraprevotella sp.
CGCCGGAACGTATCAGTTCCGAACTTTTCCAAACCAAACTGCGGCATATGCCCGTCAGTTTCATTACCGTCGACGAAGCACATTGTATTTCGCAATGGGGCTACGATTTCCGTCCTTCCTATCTTAAAATCGCCGAAATACGCCGTATTCTTCCTCAAGTTCCCATTCTGGCCCTTACTGCCACCGCCACACCGGAGGTGGTGGAAGACATCCAGAAACAACTTCTGTTCAACACGCCCAACGCATTCCGCATGAGTTTTGAACGCAAGAATCTGACTTATGTAGTACGACACACCGAGGATAAACACTCAGAACTCTTGCGAATACTGAACGCGTTGTCGGGCTCGGCCATCGTTTATACGCGCAGTAGAAAGGGTACACGCGAAATTGCTGCCGAACTTGTGGCATCCGGCATCTCGGCCACCTTCTACCATGCCGGATTGGACAACGACGAAAAGGATAAAAGACAAGCACTGTGGCAAAAAGGCGATATACGGGTTATGGTGGCTACAAATGCGTTCGGCATGGGTATCGACAAGCCAGACGTTCGCGTAGTAGTACACATGGAACTGCCGGACGCTCCCGAAGCCTACTTCCAAGAGGCCGGACGTGCCGGACGCGATGGGAAAAATGCGTATGCCGTACTGCTCTACCACAAAAGCGACCACACAAAATTGATGCGACGCGTAGCCGACACGTTCCCAGACAAAGAGTTCATTCGCACCGTATACGAGCATCTGGCTTATTTCTTCCAATTGGCTATGGGTGACGGACACAACGTTACCTACGAATTTAATTTAGAAGAGTTTTGTCACAACTTCCACCATTTTCCCATACCGGTAGATAGTGCTTTACGCATCCTATCTCGGGCAGGTTATATCGACTACACCGAGGAACAGGAAACCAATTCGCGACTGATGTTCTTATTACGTCGCGACGAGTTGTATAGACTGGAGGAAGTGGATGCCTCCACCGACAAGGTTTTACAATGGGTGTTGCGCAGTTACACCGGTGTTTTTGCCGACTATGTCTTTATCGACGAATCACTATTGGCACGCAAAACGGGCCTCAATCCGCAACAAGTATACGAAAGTCTGCGCGGACTCACCCGACGACGTATCTTGCACTACATTCCTCGCAAATGCACCCCCTACATTACCTATACGTGCAAACGTGTAGAAACCGAACGCATACACATCAGTACGGAGGTATACGAAAAACGAAAGCAAAGCTATCAAACACGCATCGAGGCCATGCTGCACTATGCCACCAAAGACGAACAGTGTCGCAGCCGTATGTTGTTGAACTACTTTGGCGAAACAGAATGTGTACCTTGTGGAAGGTGCGATATTTGTTTGAAGGAACATGAAAGTGGATTGCGAAAAGGCGAGTTTGAAAGAATACGCACCTACATATTGCACACCCTAAACAAACAAGGGGGCAGCACACCGGTGCACACACTACGCACCGAGCAATTTGCACACGAAAAAATGCAAATTGCCTTACAACACCTCATTCACGAGGAAGAATTGTTTCTAAACGACGGAATATTAAGTTCTAAATAACTATTTTACAGAAGCTTAGCAAATAGAAAAACACACCATCGTGTAACTACCCACTACACCGTCGTGTACATAGGCTCTACACGCTCGGATAATGCGTATGCACACCATCGTCTATTTTCAAAGAGAAAAGCACCTTCATTGAAGGTGCTTTTCTCTTTATATCAATCTGATGTCTACCACGTAGCGGCTTCCAGTTCGGAAAGCGCCTTTCGATAGGTTCGTTCGGCCTCCAAAGCCTTTTCTTGAGCATCATACCAGGCCGACACCTCCCACAAATACTCCGTCAAACTGATTTTACCGGCTTTCAGTGCTTTAAGCAACAAGGCTTGCGGATTGGCCGCTGTCAGTACACGACGGTAATCGTATGCAGTACGTTTCAACCCGACGGTTTGTTGATAAAGCGCCTGCAATTCGCTACGCACCTTCAAACTTAGATCGGCTGCACGGCTTTGTGCCGACACCACTGTCGCGCGTCCTTGTTTCAATCGTGAACCTGCATTCCAAAGTGGAACAGATACGCCCACCGTCACGCCATGATAGCCTTCCGAGGCCAATCCCTCAGTCATATAACCTACGGTAATTGAAGGCATGGTCTCGAGCTTCGTTTGTCGGTTTCGTTGCTTACCAACTTCCACTTGTGCTTGTGCATATTGTAGAGCCGGATGCACTCGTTCCACTTCGCCATACCATTCCTCAAAATTCATGGGCAGATACTCGATTTCAGGATAGGATGTTGGCAGCTCCATTAGTTCTTGTCCTCCGTTCAAGGCAACCAATTCGGTCTTTAACAATCCAAACTCAGTTTCAGCCTCTTGCAGTTGGGCACAGCTCTCGGCATAGGCCACAGAAGCCTTGTTTACTTCAAGTATGGTTGTGGCACCACGAGCCAACAAACTATCATAAGCAGTGTATAGTTTTTGGGCTACGGCTTTCCTTTCTTCACATAAACGCACATGGGCTTGGGCATATACAAAGTCGCACATCTTTTGCTGTGCTGCCAATCGCAGTGCAACACGTTCTTGACGATATTTCATAGTCAGCACGCTCTTTTCGGCATTTACCACGCTCTTTCGTGCTCCCATAAGGAAGGCCCAATCTAAATGCTGACGGAAAGAAATATCCTGACGAACACCACCATTCTCACGATAGCCCCATAAGTAATGAAACTCTATTTCGGGATTAGGCAAGACAGACTCGTTTTTCAAAGCCATCCTCTGCTCGTCGTGTTCGGCTTGCAAAGCCTTCAATGTGGTGTTATGCTGCACAATGGAGTCCAGGATGGCGGTCCAATCACCGGATGTTTGTGCCGACGCATTACCTACAAAAAGGAATAAAACCAATAGAGAAAATACTACCTTCTTACGCAACACACCACGAGGCATTATCTCGTCCAACCTGCGAGGCGAGCTGCCACTTCGATGAATTAAAACATACATAATAGGAATAACAAATCCATTTAACAACGTACTACTCAACAATCCGCCCAGCATTACCTTGGCCATCGGACTTTGTATCTCGTTGCCGGGAAGTTCATCGCCTATCACTAAGGGGATGAGGGCAAGTGCCGAGGTAAGAGCAGTCATCAAGATGGGATTCAAGCGGTCCACCGAACCACGCAGCACACTATCGTACAGCGATACGCCCTCAGCACGTAAATCGTTATAACGATCAATCAACAAAATACCATTGCGAGTAGCAATACCAAATAAAGATATAAAACCTATGATGGCGGGAATACTGATTTCACCGGACGAAAACGTAAGGGCTGCCACACCACCAATCAATGCCAAAGGCAAATTAAGCAACACCACAAGGGCCTGACTGCTGCTGCGGAACTGATAGTACAACAACACGAAGATGATGAGTACGGAAAGTACCGACATAAGACCCAAAATTCTTGATGCGGCTTGTTCGCTCTCAAACTGTCCGCCGAACTCCACATGATGTCCTTCCGGTATTTCCACCTGAGCAGCGATGCGCTCTTTCATCTCATTCACCACACTTAACTGGTCGCGACTTTGCACATTGGCCGACACCACCACCTTACGTTCCACATTCTCACGATTGATGGTGTTGGGGCCACTGGTCGACGTAACATCGGCCAATACACTGAAGGGTACCTTACCCATTGGACTATCTACCGTAAGGTTACGGATGGCCTCTATACTGCCACGACCACCCTCGTCGGCCTTCACCGTTAGGTTGAAGGCTTTGTTGCCCTCATAAACTTGTCCCACCACACGACCTCCTATCCACACTTCAACCCACTCGGCAAACTCAGCCGGGCTCACGCCGTATTTGGCCAACATATCACGACGAGGAACTATCTGCAATTGGGGGCGTTCCACCTGTTGTTCCACGTTCAAATCCACCACACCTTCTATAGACGAGCACACTTCCTTAATCTCATTTCCCAAGCGGAAGGATACATTCAAATCGGGGCCGAACAACTTGATGGCAATGTTCGACTGCGTTCCACTCAGCATGGCGTCGATGCGATGCGAGATAGGTTGCCCCAGCTCCACATTCACCCCGGGAAGGGAAGAAAGTTTCTGGCGCACCTCGGCCACCACTTCCGACCTACTGCGGTCGGTCAACACATAAGGCGCCTCTATCTCCGATGTATTCACGCCCAAAGAGTGTTCATCCAGTTCGGCACGACCGGTTTTACGAGCCACGGTCTGCACCTCGGGCACTGAGAGCAACAAACGTTCGGCTTCACGGCCCACACGGTCACTCTCCGCAAGCGACACTCCGGGCAGGGTACTCACATTAACGGTAAAGGAACCTTCGTTGAAAGGAGGCAGGAAACTGCGACCTAACGTAAAAAAGGCCACCACACCACCCAACACGGCTACTGCGGTCAAGGCCAAAACCATGCGTTTGTGTTCCAAAGTGGCTTGCAGCAAACGGCTGTAATACTTCTTCAACCCACGCACCAAACGTGGCTCAACGGGTTGGGCACCCTCTGCACTACTGCCATGCCCCAAAAGATAACTGCACAGCACCGGAGTGAGCGTAAGAGCCACCAATGTGCTGGCAAATAACGACACGATGAAGGCCACGCCAAGAGGAACAAGCATACGTCCTTCCATGCCGGACAAAAAGAACAAAGGCATGAAGCTGGCTACGATTATCAGCGTACTGTTGAGGATAGGTATACGAACTTCCTTCGATGCGGCATACACCACCTGCAATACGGGCTGACACTGCTCCACGGGCAAGGCACAATTGGCTCGCAAATGGCGGAAAACGTTTTCTACATCGACAATGGCATCGTCCACCAACGAACCGATGGCTATTGCCATACCACCAATACTCATGGTGTTGATGGTGAGCCCCATGAGATGCAAAACCAAAAGAGTAACCAAGAGGGCCAAAGGAATAGTAAAAAGCGATATTAAAGTAGTGCGTACGTTCATCAAAAAGAGAAAGAGCACTAAGGTGACAAACAAAGCACCCTCATAAAGCGAGGTTTTGATGTTGCCAATGGAACTTTCAATAAAACGGCTCTGGCGAAAAATCTGTGCATCCACCACCACATCCTCCGGCAACTCCGTTTTCAGTTGTTCTAGGGCGGCATCCAACTGCTCGGTGAGCAGCAAGGTGGCCGTTTGAGGTTGTTTCTTCACGGTAAGCAGCACGGCGGGCTTCAAACGATTAGAGGCCAAACCGGTGCGAGGCTCTTGCACGCCCACCACCAACTGCGCCACGTGTTCCAACAGAACAGGGCTGCCTCCAACCATCTTCACCACAGTGCGTCCCATATCCTCTACGTGGGTGGTGTGAGCCACCCCACGGATAATGTATTCGTTACCATATTCATACAACACACCTCCAGCGCTGTTGCGATTCATACCATCCACGGCCTCAAGCACCTCCGAGAGCGAAACATCGTAGTGGCGCATACGCTCGGAATTCAAAAGTACTTGATATTCGCGAGCATCGCCGCCCAACACATTCACGGCAGCCACACCACCGGTGGCTAGAAGACGAGGGCGAATCGTCCACTCGGCCAAGGTTCGTAGTTCTTCCATCGAAGTACTATCAGCAGTAAGACCGATAATCATCACCTCACCCAAAATGGAGGTTTGCGGTCCCAACACAGGTCTACCCACACCCACAGGAAGACGATCTGACACTTCAGATAGTTTCTCCGAAACAATTTGTCGTGCCCGATATTCGTCCATATTCCAATCAAATTCTACCCACACAACCGAGAATCCGGTGGTACTTTGAGATCGAACTCGACGTACCCCCACAGCACCATTCACGGATGTTTCCACAGGAAAGGTTACCAAACGCTCCACTTCCTCGGGTGCCATACCTCCGGCCTCGGTCATAACCGTAACTGTTGGAGCATTCAAATCAGGAAAAACATCCACCTCCATAGTCATGGCCACAAAGCTACCTGCAAACACGGTAAGCACTGCGGCAATGAGCACTGTGATGCGATTGCGTAGAGAAAATCGGATGATTTTGTTAAGCATATAAGTTTCCTCCTACTCCTTGATTAGTGGTTATGATTGTGTCCGGGAATGGCTGAGGAAAGACCGGCCAAACGCACCTGAGTTGCACCCTGCACAACTACCTTATCGCCCACCTTTAATCCCTTACGTATCTCTACTCTTCGGCCATCACCGACACCGATTGTAACGGCTTGCTTGCGATAACACTCAGCATCTAGTTGCACATACACATAATATTGTCCGTGTTCCTCGGTCAATGCTTCGTAAGGCAACGAGAGCACGTTTTTGTGAGCCGAACCCTTTAGCCAGATTTCGGCAAAACTACCGGGAATGAAGTGTCCTACATTGTCAAATTCGAAGGTTACTGGAAGATAAAACGCTCTAGGAGCCACGGTATGCCCAACCGAAATCAAACGACCATTTAAGGAATCTAGGTCGTGTACCCGACTGTCGGAATCAGTACGAAAATGCGCAGAACGCACATCGTTAAGGATTGATGCCTCGCTTACCGGCACTTCGGCACGCAGAAGCAAGCGTTTGCTTTGAGTAAGAACAAAAAGAGGTTGCCCCACCGTTACATAGGAACCGTTATCCACTAGCAACTGTTTTATATATCCACTCATGGGTGCAGACACTGCCGTACCTGCCGCATTGGTTTTCGAGGCCACTCCCTCGTAAGCAGCTCGAGCTGTGGCATAACGTAAGCGCACTGCCTCAAGTTCTTGAAGGCTGATAAGTTGGTCTACTGCAAGGGCTTCAGCACGCTGCAATTCCACTTGGGCTGCCTGATATTCAATTCCGGCTTTCTTCACCGGGTCACCTTCAGCCAATTCGTGCGCCGACACACGTGCCAACACCTGACCGCTACGCACCACAGCGCCATCGGTAAATCCACCTCCGGCCAGCGTCACCACACCGGCGGTTGCTGACGACACCACCACCTCCTGAGCCATAGAGGCTTGCAAGGCACCGGACGCCTTATACACCGCATGAAAATCTGCCACCTTCACCACCTCGGTCTGAATGTCGAACATACGAACTTGCTTCGGAGTAAGCACGATTTCGTCGCTACCACCCTGTGCCAGCTCGGTAGGAGCAGAATGAGGATGCGGATGTGCATGACCGGAGTGGTCGTGACCATGTGGATGAGTTGCATGATCGTGCCCACCGCACGAACACAACACACAAAAGACGGGCATCAGATAGAGCCAAAAGGTTCTTGATTTCTTCATCGGTTATTCTGGTTTTTATATTTATATCTACATTCGTTTTCTACCATTTCATCGGCAAAACTTTTTATCGCATACAAAAATAAACAATAAGACGTGCAACCAGGTTGCAAAACCACACATCACCTTTAGCTACACATCACATCTGCCCATAAAACCACACGCTCGCCACTGCCCCCACACACCATTGTGTGTGCACCCGTCACGTGCTCGGGTAAGGGGCTGCCACACGAGCATCTGTGCACCCCTGAGATGAGCATGTGTTTTCTAAGGGGACAAGCATCTTTGCGATGACTACATATAGAAAAGAGAGGTTAATCCCTTTCGGGCAACCTCTCTTACACCATTTACTTATATATTAACTATTGATAGAAATACCATTTTGTCAACTTCTTGTTCTTGAAGTAGAACTTACCCCACTCTTCACCTTTCACCTGGTAGTTATAACTGTCTTCGCCTACGCCATAGTATTGTTTGTTCATGCTAACACCACGCAACTCGTACACGGTATTTACACCATTGCTTTCAACTAATTTCAATGACATTCCGGAGGGAGCAATTGCTTCTTTCAATGCGTGCTCAGACATACCTTCGTATACATCGGAAACAAGTCTACGACCATTTGACTTTACGAAAGCTGTATAAACAGTTTTGCCAGCGTCATTTTTCAATTTCACCATACCGAAGTTAGC
>JAFOXE010000224.1 GCA_017425765.1 Paraprevotella sp.
ACTAATGTCTCATTTATATCGTATTTACGATTTGGGCCATTTAAGTTATTCCTTTCTAGTTGCGTAGCCTTAGCATAAAAAGAATCACATGTATTTTCAGTGCGATACACCTTAATGTATATACGATAACTCCAAGCGGCCATGTGATCGGCAGCCCAGCCACTCCAATAAGTGGGCGCGTTTGCTTCTATTTCGCTATTTGTGCAATTTGTAATAGTATTTGAGGTCTCGGCTGCATCAGCTATTGCAAAAGGGAATATTGCTATAATAATCAATAAAATCTTTTTCATAATATTTAAGTTCTTTTATTTTCTACTCACTTTACGGCTTTTCGATTACTCCGTTGTACCTTGACTTACTTTAACAAATACGCACAAAAAAAGCGCGGTACTTTTAGTGTATCCGCATTTCGAGGTGTTTGGCGTAACCTACCGACAGAATAACCAAAAGCCCGCACTGTTAAGCACGAGCATTTTTGCGATATTCTTGTCGGTATTCATTAGTCGCCAAACTTTCGAAATGACAGAATAAAACTAAAACGCTTTTCCAATATGTCTAAAATGTGCGTATCAAATTATACGCTATGTTTCATAGGCCTATATCTTTAATGTTTCTACAAAGGTAGAAAAATTTTCTCAAATCAAAGCATTAGTAATAATACTTAATTAAGACTACATAGAAGGCTACACGCAAAGAGCCAAATTGAAGGTTAAGCAGTATTTTGCAGAAAAATTGTTTCACTATCTTACGACCCAACATGTTGTAAATAAACAAATTCGGAGGCGAATTGAATTTCACCGCCGAAATAGGCCATCCTCTATGGAGCAGGTTTTCTTTTGTCTTCCTAACGGTGCATGAAAATACAGACGGTGATGTGTGTGAAAACACACGTACGTCTTGTAGCTCATTAGACGAGCGTGTGGATACCTTCGACACGAGCATGTAGAGGGCATATAGATGTGCGTGTGTTTGGGAGAGGGAAGGTGGTGTGTGCGATTGTGGTTTGTTCAAGACAAGATGATGCGGTGGAAATCGATATTTTCCGTTATGATGTGTAGGAGAAAATATGATAAAAGAAAAGAAAGATGAGGTGTAAAAACAAATCCCTAATAATCGGGAGATTATTAGGGATTATCTGGGGTGACTAATGGGACTCGAACCCACGACATTCAGAACCACAATCTGACGCTCTAACCAACTGAACTATAGTCACCATGTTAACTTCCGTGGGAGAAACTCGCTTGTTTCCTTCTTGAAAGCGAGTGCAAAGATAGGGGTTTTTGCTATATGATGCAAATCTTAGGCAAAAAAAATGGGAAAATCTGTACAAAAAGATGATGAAACAGAAAAATCGTTGCACTCACCGGAATTTAGATCCAACGGTACAACGATTCAAACTGTTGCTTATATATGTTCTTTGAGGACTACATTAGGGATAGAATTCCTTTTTACCTGCCGAGAGCGTGTTCTTCATCAGCATGCAAATGGTCATCGGACCCACACCACCGGGCACCGGTGTGATGAAGTTGCACTTTGGTGCCACTTCGTCAAACTTTACATCGCCATTCAAGCGGAAACCGCTCTTGCGTGTGGCGTCGGGAACGCGGGTTGTGCCCACGTCAATCACCGTAGCCCCTTCTTTTACCATATCGGCTGTAACGAAGTTCGGACGTCCTATGGCTGCAATGATGATGTCGGCTTCTTGACATTCCTTCTTCAGTGTTTGGCTGCGACTATGGCATACGGTTACTGTAGCGTCGCCAAAGTTCTTCTGCATCATAAGTTGGGCCATAGGCTTTCCTACAATGTTGCTGCGGCCTAAAATAACACACTTCTTGCCCGAGGTTTCTACACCATAGCGTACCAACAATTCCATGATGCCTTTGGGAGTGGCCGAAATGTAGCATGGAAGACCTATGGCCATTCGTCCTACATTGATGGGGTGGAAACCGTCCACGTCCTTGCGATAGTCGATTGCCTCGATGATTTTTTGTTCGGAAATGTGAGCGGGTAGGGGCAGCTGCACGATGAATCCGTCCACATCTTCGTCTTTATTTAGTTTATCCACCTCAGCAAGTAATTCTTCCTCGCTGATGGTGTCTTCCATGCGAATTAAAGTCGATTTGAATCCGCATGCCTCGCATGCCAATACTTTGTTGTGCACATAGGTTTCACTTCCACCATCGTGCCCTACCAAAATTGCGGCCAGATGAGGACGTTTTTCGCCTCGTGCCACCATCTCTGCTACCTCGGCAGCAATCTCTTCTTTAATTCGTGTGGCTGTTGCTTTTCCGTCAATCAGTTGCATGTGTCTGTGCTATTTTTTATTCATTATATGGTCAATAAAATCAATCATCTCCTGCCCACGCAAACCACGTTTAACGATTGTGCCATCCGGTCCGATGAGCATGATGTGAGGAATACCCTCCACTCCGTATAGGCTTGTGGCCACATTGTTGCTATCGATGATTTGCGGCCAAGTAACTCCTTCGTTCTTCATTGAAGGAGCAAGATTCTCTCTCTTGTCCCAAACAAAGATGCCTACTACTTGCAATCCTTTCTTCTTGTATTGATTGTACAGACGTGCAATGTTAGGTATTTCCATGCGGCATGGGCCACACCAACTTGCCCACATGTCTACCAATACGTACTTGCCCTTGCCGACAAATGCCGATAATGAAATGGGATTTCCTTTTTCGTCTTGACCTTCAATGTCGGCGAACATCTTTCCCTCGGCCGTATTCATTTTGCCCTCAATAAGCTTAACCATTCTTTGGGCGGCTGCGGTTTGTTGTAACCAGGCACCTACTTCTTTTAGAGCTTCTGCCTTTACTGAATCCTCGGCATATGCAGCCCAAGTGCTCATGAGCATATATTGTCCCACAGGGTCGTTGCTGTGATTTTTGAATTCAGTTGTAAATCTTGTGTTAAAATAGTTTTCAATAGAATCAATAGCTTCTTCGGTTGCTTGATTCTCAGCGAAGAACTTTCTTCTTGCCTTCAAGAAGTCTCTGATTTCAGATTCTAATGTTGTGTATGCATCGTTTAGGGGTGTTCCTGTTGGCATGGGGAAGATAGAGTCTGCGATGTGGATATTGCCGGGTTCGAGAACCACTTGTGCCATTCTTCTGTTGTCAATCATCACACGGCAAAGCATAGTGCTGTCTGCTTGTCCGACGAACTTCACCTGTTGGTTTTCAACAACGGCACTATCCATTAAAATGTTGTTGTCGATGGTATAGATATACGCGGTTTTTCCGTTCCAGATGCTGTCGGAAAAGTCTTGAGTAATTGAATACTTATTGTTGTCTTGCGGATTGTTTTGGCAGGCAGCTAGGGTCATCATGGCTGCTGCAGCGCCAAGAAATAATTTTTTCATAGTGTTGTTATTAAATTGTGTTGAACAAATTTACGATAATTACTTCGTGCACGAAAATGAAAAAGGAGAAAGATTCAAACTTCCTCCTTCGTTATCTTTTTGCACAAGGCCACTATCTGCCCATCTTTGGCATGTGAGCCATCATCTTGCTCATCTTACTTCCGGTAACCATCTTCATCATCTTACGAGTTTGATCGAATTGTTTAATCAATCGATTTACCTCTTGGATGTTAGTTCCTGAGCCCTTCGCGATGCGTTGACGACGACTACCGTTCAATATTTCGGGGTGAGTGCGTTCTTTCGGTGTCATGCTCTGGATAATGGCTTCGATACCCTTAAACGCATTGTCGTCGATGTCGATGTCCTTTATGGCCTTACCTACACCCGGAATCATACTGGCGAGATCTTTTAGATTTCCCATCTTCTTGATCTGCTGAATTTGCGACATAAAGTCGTTAAAGTCGAACTGATTCTTTGCGATTTTCTTTTGCAGGCGTTTAGCTTCTTCCTCGTCGTATTGTTCTTGTGCTTTCTCCACCAATGACACAATGTCGCCCATGCCTAGAATGCGGTCGGCCATGCGTGAAGGGTGGAAAGGGTCGATGGCTTCCATCTTTTCGCCCGTACCAACAAATTTAATAGGCTTGTTCACCACTGTGCGGATAGAAAGAGCAGCACCACCGCGTGTGTCGCCGTCCAACTTGGTAAGGACCACGCCGTCGAAATCCAGGCGGTCGTTGAATTCTTTTGCAGTGTTTACAGCATCCTGACCGGTCATGGCGTCCACGACGAACAATGTTTCATCAGGGTTGATTGCCTCTTTGATGGCGGCAATCTCTTGCATCATTTGTTCGTCAACGGCTAAGCGTCCGGCGGTATCAACAATTACAGTATCATAGCCTTTTGCTTTTGCCTCGTGGATGGCGTTAAGTGCGATTTGTACGGCATTTTTGTTTTCCGGCTCGCTGTATACGGGAATGCCAACTTGTTCTCCCAACACTTTCAACTGCTCGATTGCAGCCGGTCTGTAGATGTCGCAGGCAGCAAGAAGAGGATTCTTTTTCTTTTTGCTCTTCAGCATTAAGGCAAGTTTTCCTGAGAAGGTTGTCTTACCGGCGCCGTTCAAACCTGCCATAAGAATTACGGAAGGATGTCCTTTTAATTCCAACTCGGCGGTTTCACTTCCCATCAATATGGTCAATTCATCATGAACTATCTTGACCATAAGTTGGCTTGGCTTTACGGCAGTGAGAACATTTTGTCCCATTGCCTTCTGCTTTACGGTGTCGGTAAATTGCTTTGCTACCTTATAGTTTACGTCGGCGTCCAAAAGTGCACGGCGTACGTCCTTCAAGGTTTCGGCTACGTTAATTTCGGTAATTTTGCCTTCGCCTTTCAATATCTTGAACGAGCGTTCCAGTCTTTCACTAAGATTATCAAACATGATTTTCTTGCATTTAGAATTATTTCAAGATGCAAAGATAATGAAAAATATGATGAGTTTAGTGTGCAAACTCAATTTTCTTGTGTTTGCAGGGTGTAGATGGAGAGTAAAGGTAGAAAATCTTCGTATATATAATAGGTATACAAGTATCCTTTTGAAATAAATTGTTTAACTTGAAACTATTTTATCCGCAATAAATATGTTAAAAAGTTTGCATAAGATGCAGATATGTCGTACATTTGCACCGCAATTTTCTAAGAAAAACAAAATATTATGAAGAAGATTAGTTTAATTTTTGCCGTTTTGGCAGTTGTTTCAACTTCAACTTTTGCCGGCGGTTTGTTGACGAACACGAATCAAAATGTTGCATTTTTGCGTAACCCGGCTCGCGATGCTGTCATCGGTATAGACGGTGTTTACACTAACCCTGCGGGTGTGGCCTTCTTGCAGCAAGGCTTTCACTTGTCTCTAAACTGGCAAGCTGCAATGCAAAAGCGTGAGATGACCTCTACATTCTTACCTTATCTTAAGAATGCAAATGGTGCTGCATTAACTAAGGATTTTGTTGGTGAGGCTAAGGCTCCGGTTATTCCTTCTGTTCAAGCTGCATACGTAATCAACGACAAGTGGTCTGTATCTGCTCAGTTCGCTGTTGGTGGCGGTGGCGGTAAGTGTGAGTTCGAGAACGGTATCCCTATGTTCGAGAAACTTATCGGTGGTCAAATCGCTAATGGTGCACCTTACACATTAAATCAAAGCCTTATCGGTGAGCAATACTTCTATGGTTTGCAAGTAGGTGCCACTTATAAGGTAACTGACAACATCGCTGTTTTTGCAGGTGTTCGTGGTGTATTGGCAAACTGTTCTTACGAAGGTGCCATCAACGGCATCAGTGTAGATGGAAACACATCTGAAAGCTTGACTGCTTTGGCTAAAGAATATTCTCAGAAGTTGGCTTACTTGCAAAGTGTAGGTGGCGATGCTGCAACTATTGCTGCCTTGCAAGAAGGTATCGCAACTGCAAAGACTAGTGCTGTTGCTCTTTCAGACTACACATTGGATTGTAAGCAAAGCGCTATCGGTGTAACTCCGATTGTTGGTGTTCATGCAAACTTCGGTAAGTTGAGCTTGGCAGCTAAGTATGAATTTAAGACTAACATCGAGTTGGAGAACGAGTCAAACAACAGTATGAACCTTACTGCCATGGCTGCTACCGTGCCTGCAGTTTCAGTATATGCTGATGGTGCTAAGGTTGATTCAGATATTCCTGCTATTGCTACCTTGGGTGCACAATATGCATTCACTCCAAGTGTACGTGCAAGCGCCGGCTTCCACTATTATTTTGATAAGGATTGCGAAGGTTCTGCTACCGACGTAACTTACAACACATGGGAAGCACTTGTTGGTGCTGAGTGGGACATCAATAGCAAGGTAACTGTAAGCGGTGGTGTACAACGCACTCAATATGGTTTCCGTGATGGTGACCTTACCGATACAAACTTCAACATCAATTCTTATGGTCTTTGCCTTGGTGCAGCCGTTCGTTTGAACGACATGTTGAAGTTGAATGTTGGTTACATGCACTCATTCTACGACAGCCATACCGTAGAAAATGCTTACGGTTTCGATAAGTATACTCGTAAAAACGACGTAGTGGGTGTAGGTGTTGATCTCACATTCTAATTATCTTATTTGTAATATATAAAGTCCGAGAAGGCCGATGGCTTTCTCGGATTTTTTTATGCCTTTTGATGAAGTGAAATCAGGGTTATGTTTGAGGTATACAGAGGTGTTGTAGAACTTTGTGCAATTTTATCCCGGGGAAAAGGTGTAACAATCCTTGTTGGATAAATCTGCACTCTTGTTTTTGTATTAAACAGACGTAGGGTATACCCAAAACAGATGCTCATCTCAATGGTGGTGAGATGAGCATCTTGATTAAATAAGACGTTCGTGTGGTGCTATGCCACACGAACGTGTGTTTTTATTCCAGTTCCAAATTGAAATGTTCGCGCAACTTGGTGAGCACCGGATTGGTTTTGCACATGCGTTTCAGAATCTCCGGCTTGCTGTATACGCGGCCCGACTTGCCTGCTTCCACTACGCGAACTTGCATGCGTATGTTTCTGTTGTGCAATTGCTTGCGCATGTGTTGTTCTATTTGTGGTGCTACGTTCATCATGTAGGTTTTAACCTGCTCGTTGTCTACTCCCACTTCGAATACAGCATTTTTCAGTAATTTGGGTTGTAGAATTCGCATACGTTGAGCTATGGCCTTTTCTTCTGGACTCAACAGGTTGGCAAATTCATGCCAATAAAAGCAAATGTCTTTCTCGTACACCTCATAGTCCTCGTAGTTTGTACTTGTTTCCAGGTTATGCACATTGGATGTGGCGGATATGGTGGCATTGGCAGACGTTGATGTTGATGTGCCAGAGTGAGCATTGCGACGCAGCGAGGGACCAAAACTACCCATTTTCATTGTGGGTATCTTTGCTGTGCCACCTTGCATTTGAGGGAGTGGATTTTGACGTGTTTCGGCAGACACACCGATAGTGGCGGCTGTATTTGCCGGACTTGCAACTTGCGTATTAACCTGAGGTTGCGACGCTTGCACTGCACTTCGTGCGGGAACCGGTGCAGCGAGTTGCTTAAATATGGGTTTCAATATCTTAGCAGGGCAACGCCCCGCACTTGCATCACCCTCCTCGGTGGTGAGTTGTGCAGCTTGAATCATAGCTATTTCCACTTGCAGGCGTTTGTTCTTGCTGGTGCGGTAGTTTAGGTCGCAATCATTGCAGATTCGGATGGCGCGATATAAAAATTTAGGTTCGCAACGCTTGGCCTGCTCTTGATAGCGAGTTCGTATACTTTCACTCACTTCCAGCAAAGGTAGGGTGGATTCGTCGCGACTTACCAGCAAATTTCGTAGGTGCGATGCCAAGCCTGTAATGAAGTGACCGCCATCAAACCCGTGATTCAACACATCGTTGAACAGCAGCATACATTCACTTACTTTTGCCTCCAAGAAAAAGTCGGTCAGTTTGAAATAGTATTCGTAATCAAGAACATTTAAGTTTTCTATTACCTTTTGATATGTAAGATTTCCTCCGGTAAAGCTCACTACTTGATCGAAGATAGATAGTGCATCGCGCATTCCTCCGTCGGCTTTTTGTGCTATTACATTAAGGGCATCCTCGTCATATTGATAACCTTCCTTCTCAGCCACATATTTCAGATGTTCCACAGTGTTCTGTGTCGACATGCGGTTGAAATCGTAGATTTGGCATCTACTCAAGATGGTGGGTAGAATTTTATGCTTTTCGGTGGTGGCCAGAATGAAGATGGCATGAGCAGGTGGTTCCTCTAATGTTTTGAGGAATGCATTAAATGCTGCTGCCGAAAGCATGTGCACCTCATCAATAATGAATACTTTATATCGTCCGATCTGGGGAGGGATGTGCACCTGCTCAATGAGCGTACGAATGTCATCTACCGAGTTGTTGGATGCTGCGTCCAACTCGTGAATGTTCAACGAGCGCTGTTCGTTAAATGCTTTGCACGATTCACATTCGTTACAGGCCTCGCCTTGACCGGTTGGTGTCAAACAATTAATGGTTTTGGCAAAAATGCGCGCACATGTGGTCTTACCTACACCGCGCGGTCCACAGAACAGGTATGCATGAGCCAGTTTCCCTTTTTCTATGGCGTTCTTCAGCGTGGTGGTCAATGCTGTTTGTCCCAC
>JAFOXE010000225.1 GCA_017425765.1 Paraprevotella sp.
CTCTGCACAAGGACACCATTACCTATTGGATTCCGGACACCAATGTAGCCTATCTCGACACTCTGGATTTTACATTTACCTACCTACATACCGACTCGTTGAAGCAACTCACGCCACAGACCGACACTCTAGAGTTGGCCCCCAAAGTGACACGAGCCAAGCAACTCAAGGACTTGCAGAAGAAGAAAGAGGATTGGGAGAAAGAACAACGTAAAAGACGCAGACGCAGTAAGAACAAGGAACTTACCCTTGTTCCGTTCGATTCCCTTCAGTACTTGGAATACAGCATCAGACCCGGAGGTTCCATCGATCCGAACCAGAACATAACCATTACCTTCAACGAGCCTTTAGCCTCTATAGACACCGCCAAGATGCGTTTCCTACATAAGGTGGATACAAACTGGATTCCGGCTCCCTACCTACTCCTGCCCATCGAAAACAACCTACGTGGCTATCGTTTGTACGCGGAATGGAAACCCAAAGAGCAATACAAGTTCGAGGCTGACAGTGCAGCATTTATAAATATTTTCGGTATGCCCACCAAACCGATTTTACAAAACATCCGTGTCCGTTCGTTGGACGAGTATAGCTCGTTGTTTGTCCACCTCGAACTAGCCGATACGGGAGCAGTGGTCCAATTGCTCGACAAGTCGGACAAGGTGCAACGCAGTGTACGCGCGGTGAACAATCGTGCAGACTTCTTCTATGTAAAACCCTCAACCTATTATCTCCGAATGTTCATTGATCGCAATGGTAATGGACGTTGGGACACCGGTGACTACAACAAAAAATTGCAGCCGGAAGAAGTTTTCTACTTCCCCAAACCATTGGAACTTCGCGCAAAGTGGGAGGTAGAACAAGATTGGGACGTTCGAGGAATTCCCATAACCACGCAGAAGCCCAAAGCCATTACTAAACAGAAACCGGACACCGAAAAGAAGATAAGAGATAGAAACGCCGAACGTGAACGTGAGAAACAAAACCGATAGGCATAAAGAAATGAGATAAACCCATGAAACGAATTGTGCTCAATTTATTTATTTTGATACTTTTGGTATTGAAATCCCTCTCAGCATCGGCACAATGTACCGCAACGAACACAGCGTTTCAAGCCGGAGAATCCCTATCTTACGATCTCTACTTCAATTGGAAATTTGTTTGGCTTAAGGCCGGCACGGCAAACTTTTCTATTGGCAACACTACCCACAAAGGGGAAGAAGCTTATCGATGCCACCTCATCACACGAACCAGCTCTAAATTAGATCGCTTCTTCGTTATGCGCGACACGCTTGTCAGTGTCGTGAGCAAGGAACTTGCTCCTCTTTACTTCCGCAAGGGCGCATTGGAAGGTGACCGCTATAAGGTGGATGAAATCTGGTACTCATACCCTAACGGGAACACCCGTATCAAACAGCGATATCGCAATCATCGTGGCAAAATCAGCATTCAAGACAATACTGTCGATTTCTGCATCTACGATATGCTCAGCATGCTTCTGCGTGCTCGCTCCTATAAATCGGAAGACTACAAGAAGGGGGAAAGAATCAACTTTATCATGGCCGATGGTGACCAAGTAGAACGCCAAACCTTAGTGTACCGTGGAAAGGAGAATTTCACAATGGAGAACACCGGAACCACCTATCGATGTTTGGTTTTCTCCTTCGTAGAGAATAAAGACGGTAAGGAAAAGGATGTGGTAACCTTTTACGTGACCGATGACGACAACCACTTACCGGTACGTCTTGACCTTTATCTACGCTTTGGAACAGCAAAAGCCTTTCTTACCAATGTAAAGGGAGCACGTAATCCACAAACATCGGTCGTAAAATAAATTTACAAACACGTTGCTTAATTATTCAAAAGGAAATACATCTTCCACCTCAACTTTCTTCATTTCTTAGGATGTACACCTTTACAAAGGTTGATATACACACAAATTTGTAAACGTGCACATTCTGATCCCTAATTTTGTTAAATAGCATTAAAACAGGACAACCTTTTCACAAAAAAACGGACAAAAGGGTTCAAATCAAAAACTTCATGTTATCTTTGTAGTAGGAATGCTATTAAGTATAAACAAAATGGATAAGAAGAAGATATTAACTCGTTCTGAGTTCAAAGTGATGCACATCCTATGGACATTACCTACAAAAGGTGCATTTACAAGTGACATTTTGGCCAAATATGAAACGCCGAAACCAGCATATACCACATTGGCAACCTTCCTTAAGATTCTTGCTAACAAGGGCTTTGTAAAGGTGCTAAAAGTAGGCTCCATGCTCTATTATGTACCCATCGTAAGCCTTGAGGAATATACAGAAACCACCTTGGGCAATGCTAAGGACGTGTATTTCAATGGTTCATTTACTTCTTTGATTCACTTCTTCGCAAAACGCGAAAGTTTAAGTGAGGAAGAACTTAACGAGGCAATCTCAATACTGCAAGCCCAAAAGAAATAAATATTGTATTCATATCACTTATTAAACGGACACCAAGATGTACAACAACACACATCTCGGTGTCCGTTTTTTAGGCGTACGTCTAACCACCTATAACACGATGGTGTCGTTACCTCGGCATGTACGCCTCGTAGCAACGACACCATCGTGTGTTTTTAACTATCCGTTCGTGTAAAATGCCCGACTTTTTGGCTATTACTTTTTGCGTTCAAAAACAATCTGATAAATACCCTTCGAACACATATAAACGAGTGGTACAGAAACAATTCCGGCAATAGCATCAATTAAGTAGTGCGCCTGAATATAGACAGTTGCGCAACATAGCAACACAAAGAAAGGCATCATTACCCACGCCAATTTACGCGACGAGCGGAATGCTAAAATCATCAGAATTCCGGAAATACCAATATGGGAGCTGGGGAAAGCAGCCGTAGGACGCTCACCACTGGCCTGGGCATTTCCCACCAAGTTATAGAAAAATCCTTCCGAATCGCCCGGCGCAGGAAGC
>JAFOXE010000226.1 GCA_017425765.1 Paraprevotella sp.
ACTTTCAATGGTCAGTTTGGATTAAGTAGTACTTGCTGGTATAAGAGTGGTAACAGCCAATCGTATTGGGAAGGACTTGTCTACGATGATTTAGCAGCCGGTCGCCCCATTGTATATAGTGGTGTGCATCCTTCAAATGGTGGTCATGCCATTGTGTTGGATGGTTATCGTGCCAGCGACAACACCTTCCACTTCAACTTTGGATGGGGTGGTCAGGGTGATGGTTACTACACCTTGGACGATGAAACTGGTGTAAATGGTTTTTCATCGCAACAGGGAATGACGTTTCGTATTGTACCCAAGAAGATGAATCTTGCTGTAGATATTGAAGCCAATAAGTTCTTGCAAAAAACCGATAATGTAATTCGTGTAAAGATAACTAATAACAGCACCTTGGACTATAGTGGTGTGTATTTATTCTGCTTGACAGGTAGTTCGGGTCCTTCTGACATAACAAAGGCCACACGTAAGGACGAAGAAACCGTTATTCCAAGAGGTGAAAGTAAAATCATAGAGTTCAAGTTCCCAGCATCTGTGGCCGGTACTTATCAATTATACGTTACGAACTCAAATCTGACTATTTTGGATCGTGTAAGTGTAGAGTCTGTGGCAACCAAAGCAGATTTGAAACTAGAAAAGATGTTTGTGGAATCGCCTTTCGAGGCTGATACCCTTCTAGAAGTAGATGGTACACAGACAGCCCTTTCAATGAAAGATGTATATAATAATAATGTATATGTAAACACTACATTGTTCAACTCAGAAGATGCAACTTATTGTCGTCCTACGCTCAAGTGTGAGTTGTTTATATATGATGAAGGCACAAAGACATTTGTGAGTCATAGCACACGTAGCTTAGCCAATGTAGACTATAACGCAGGTAAGAGTAGTACCACCTCGTTCTTATTTTCAAAACTGAAAACCGGTGCAATTTATAAGGCACGTATGAATAATTTGGCCTCAGCTGGTCTTCCTTCCTACATCGACCTTACGACACCAGATAGCGTGGTATACTTCCGTGTACAAGCGCCCGATCTTGTGGTGTCTTCTCAAACTGAAGTGGAATATGTGTTGAGTGGTCATTGGAACGAACAAGTGTTCGAGAACTTGACTAAGGATGAAACTATTTGTCGTTACGATTTAACGAATGTAGTGGGGGTTACTTCGATTCCGTCTGTGGCTAATGAGAATGCGTTATTCTATGTGGCTCCCAACCAACAAATCAATGGCACCAACATCGTGCAAGACGGTGTATGTAGTAATCTTCAATTGAAGGTGGGTTACAACTTCCAACCTCGTGAAGACTTCTATGCTATGAATGCTTCGTTGCAACACAAACAAGACGAGGGCAAGTGGACGATGTTGGTATTGCCGTTCGATTGCACTGTTCCCGAGGGTATTATGGCACGCAAGATTAACGAGTTGAAGGTTTCTTATGTATATAAGTGCGACAGTGTGAACACTATAATGAAGAGTGGCACACCCTATCAATGCATTATTGGTAGCGAACGTGCCTCACAGTTTACTGCTTCAAAGGTAATGGTGAGTGTGCAGCAACCAAACGAGGGTACTGACTCCGTGTGTGGTACATTTGTGAATCGTATAGCCACGGCAAACGATTATTTGTTAGATAATAGTGATGTACAGTATTTTGTTCAAAGTGCGAATACTGTTATCCCTGCGTTTACCGGTTACTTGAACTATGCCCGTAAGGTGAGCAGTCAATCTTATTCATATAAGAATAAGGATGCGAAGACTAAGGAATTGGCACAAGCTATTGCAGCTGCAGAAGTTTTGGCCGAATCTAATAGGGAGGTCGTGGGTGAACAAGCTTACAACGAGTTTGTATCGTTGATAGACACTGCCTGTGTTGTACTTACCACACAACCTATTCTGAGTGTTTTAATTGAAACCATAAAGAAATTAGACGCTGTTTCGGAAACTTATAAAAATATGACTCCTCCGGTGTTAATCGAAGGACTGATCGATAAAACCGAACTCTTAGTTAATGCTTCGTTTGAGCGTGGCAATATTTGGGGATGGACAGTTGAGAAACAAGCTAACGATGTACAGTTGGGTGTAACACAACCGGCTTCTTCATTAGCCAATTACATGTGTGGTGGTGATGGCGATTACGTGTTCTATGCCACACCTTCGACCGGGAAATCGTTAGATTTATACCAACAGTTGAGCAACCTGGAGAATGGTATTTATCAAGTTCGTGCATCCTTTGCTGCCGACAACGAAGGTGAAGCAGTATTGTACGCTAATGATAAACAATTGGCAGTTGCAACTTCAGCCTTTGGTCCGATGTATTTTGAGGACTATGTTCTTGATGACGTTGTTGTTACCGATGGCTCGTTGAAGTTGGGTATTCAAGGTGGTGCCAAGTGGTTCAAGGCCGATAACTTCCGTCTATATTATAAGGGTGTTACTGATGGAATTCAGATAACTGAAAAAGCAGATGTGCAAAATATCTGTGTATGGGGAGGTGACGGTTGTATTATGGTGAGCGTAAGTGAGCCTACTGTGCTTTCTGTTTATACATTGGAAGGTGTGCTCGTTAAGCGTATGGAAATGCGCGGAAATATTACCATCCATAATCTTCCTAGGGGAATGTACATTGTGAATCGTCAGAAGGTGATGGTACGTTAAGTTGTCATCACTTCTTCAATAGATAAAAACGAGATGAGCATCTAGAGGGTATCTAGATGCTCATCTCGTTTTAACAAGACGCTCGTGTAAGAGGTACCTACACGAGCGTCTATTTTAAGGTAGATGCAGAACTCTTTTAATGTTCCGCATGTTATGGGTTTTGTGAGATTAGTAGGCGAACAATGGATATGCCTTCATGGTTTCGTTCACTTGTGCACGAACTTCGGCAATTACATTTTCGTCTTCAGGGCTATTGAGCACCTTTTCAATCAACTCAGCTATCAATATCATTAAATCTTCTTTTGCACCACGAGTGGTGATGGCCGGTGTACCCAAACGGATACCGGAGGTCTGGAATGCGCTTCGAGAATCAAATGGAACCATGTTTTTGTTCACGGTAATGTCGGCAGCTACAAGAGCTTTTTCTGCAACCTTACCGGTCAAATCAGGATATTTAGAACGAAGGTCTACCAACATAGAGTGATTGTCTGTACCACCACTTACGATGTCAAAACCGCGCTTGATAAGTTCTTCTGCCAATACCTTTGCATTCTTTTGAACTTGTGTTGCCCAAACTTTGAACGAAGGGTCAAGTGCTTCACCAAAGGCAACGGCCTTGGCTGCAATTACATGTTCAAGCGGACCGCCTTGAATTCCGGGGAATACAGCGCTGTTCAACAGTTGGCTCATCATCTTAATCTCGCCTTTAGGTGTTTTCTTTCCCCAAGGATTCTCAAAATCCTTACCCATAAGGATGATACCACCGCGAGGACCGCGTAGGGTCTTGTGAGTTGTTGAGGTAACGATGTGTGCATACTTCACAGGGTTATCCAATACACCTGCTGCAATCAAACCTGCCGGGTGTGCCATGTCGATCATCAAAATAGCGCCAACCTTATCGGCGATGCTGCGCATACGTGCATAATCCCACTCACGGCTATAGGCTGATCCGCCACCCACGATTAGTTTAGGCTTGTGTGTCAAGGCCAATGATTCCATCTCGTCATAGTCAACTCGGCCGGTTTCTTTTTTCAGATTGTAGCCTACGGGCTTGTAGATAATACCTGATGTGTTTACCAATGAGCCGTGTGAAAGGTGACCACCATGATCAAGGTTTAGACCCATAAAGGTGTCGCCCGGCTCCAAACAAGCCAAGAATACAGCAGCGTTGGCTTGAGCTCCGGAGTGAGGTTGAACATTGGCATACTCTGCATCGAATAGCTTGCAAAGACGCTCAATGGCCAAGTTCTCCACTTCGTCTACAACTTGGCAACCACCGTAGTATCTCTTGGCCGGATAGCCTTCAGCATATTTGTTGGTTAGGCATGACCCCATGGCCTGCATAACTTGATTGCTTACAAAGTTTTCTGATGCAATTAGCTCAATACCTTTTAACTGACGTTGATGTTCTTTCTCAATCAACGAAAAAATCAAATTGTCTTTTTCCATATCTTTTTCCTTAAATTATATAGTTGTTTTTTTATTCTTCTTTTCAACACTCCAACCAAACTTGCCTATTTTGTCGCCCAACTTATGGTAGGCTCCATGTAAATATACCAATGGGAGGGCGGAATCGAGTTGCCATTTACCGGTTTTCGAGTCAAGGAATTTTTCATCGGCTTTGATGTTCAAGACTTCGGCTATAAACATATCATGTGAGCCTAATGATACTATTTCTTTCACTCGACATTCAATGCTCAAAGGTGCTTCCTCAATGATAGGAGCTTGCACCATGCGAGCCTTTCCGGGCGTGAGGTTCATCTCCTTGAACTTGTTGTAGTCGCGTCCTGAACGCACTCCACACCAATCAGTTGCTTGGGCTAAATCTTCGGTAGTTAGGTTGATGACGAACTCCATGTTTTTCTTGATAATTTCATACGAGTGTCGTTCAGGCCTCACGGAGATATAGCACATAGCAGGATTTGTACAGATGGTTCCTGTCCATGCTACCGTAATGATATTGTATTCTTCAGGTGTGCTGCCACAACTCACTAAAACGGCAGGTAGAGGATATATAAGGGTGCCTGGTTTCCAGTCTTGTTTCATCTTATACTAGGTTCACGTTGTCAAGACATACTTCTGTGTTGCAGTAATGACATTGTATGGTTCTTTCCTCCTTGTCTATAACATGGAACAACGATTTCATAGGTTCGTTGTTGGAAATGCATTGTGGGTTGGCACACTTTACGATTCCCTTCAAAACATCCGGCAACTTTACTTCCTTCTTTTCAACTACGCAAAAGTCTTTGATGATGCACAATGTTACGTTAGGTGAAATTACAGACAATTGATTAAGTTCTTCATCGGAGAAGAATTTGTCGGCAATCTTGATAATTCCCTTTTGTCCCATCTTCTCACTTTTGAGGTTGTATCCGATGGTAACTTTTGTGGTCATTTCTTCTAGATGCAACACGCTAATTACCTCAAATAGCTTATGAGAAGGTATATGGTCGATGACCGTTCCGTTTTCTAGTGCGGCCACTAATAGTTCTTGACGTTTCATATAGGTAGTAGTGTTATTCAATTATGGTTGTGTCTGCGATTACGTCGTCCAATGTGATGCCCAACGAGTCACATATTAAGGCTTGACGTGTGAACAAACCATTGCGTGCCTGCTCGAAATAGTAGGCGTGTGGATCGTCGTCGATGGCATACTCAATCTCATTCACGCGAGGCAGCGGATGAAGTATCTTCATGTTGTTCTTGGCCTTTCTCAACATGTGCAATTTTAATAGATAGCGGTCCTTCACGCGTTCGTATTCCATAAGGTCGGTAAATCGTTCACGCTGCACTCGGGTCATATAAAGAATGTCTGCACCGGCAATTGTGTCTTCGTTGAAGTCGGTATGCTCTACATACTTAATGTTGTGCTTGTGACAATACTGTTTGTACACTTCGGGCATGGCCAACTCTTTAGGTGAGATAAAGTGAAATGTTGGGTTAAAATGTCTCATTGCCATCAGCAGTGAATGAACCGTGCGACCGTATTTCAAATCGCCTACTAAATAGATGTTCAGGTTCTCCAAAGTTCCTTGAGTTTGGTATATGGAGTATAGGTCGAGCATCGTTTGCGATGGATGTTGATTTGCACCATCACCTGCATTCAAGATGGGGACAGGTGTAACTTCGCTGGCATATCGTGCAGCTCCTTCCAAGTAGTGTCGCATGATGATCACGTCGGCATAGTTGCTCACCATTATGATGGTATCTTTAAGAGTTTCGCCTTTGGTTGAGCTTGTTACCTTAGGATCGGTAAATCCTATAACGCGAGCTCCTAAACGATTGGCTGCTGTTTCAAAACTCAATCGAGTACGTGTGGAGGGTTCAAAGAACAAGGTGGCAGCAATTTTACCATTAAGAATCTTACGGTTGGGATGCTTTTCAAACTCTTGTGCCATACGGATAAGATACATAATCTTTTCCTTAGAATGATCGGCTAATGTGACCAGACTTCTATTTTCCATTGCTAATGAAATTATGTCGTTAACGAGCATTTGTATATATAATCGCCAAAGATAGTAAAAAAATGTAATGCACGTGTGTCAAATACTACATTTACATAACTTTTTTTAATATAGCACATTTATTCAAATGTTTATTTGTACCTTTGTAACTCTACTAGTTGTATCTAACGAATTATTACATGAGAAAGAAGTTTGTTATTATACTATGGACTCTGTTCCTATCTGTTCTAGCTCTAATTGCATTGGTGTTTTGGGGCATAGAGAGGGGTAAAATAGGAAACATGCCGAACTTACAACAGCTTGAAAATCCGGTTAACAAGTTCGCATCGCAAGTAATTTCTGTCGATGGTAAGATGTTGGGCACGTGGTCCTATAGCCGCGCCAATCGTATATTTGTAGGCTACGATGACCTCTCTCCGTGGCTTGTAAAAGCTCTTATCGCTACTGAAGATGAGCGCTTTTACGAACATTCCGGTATAGATTTTCGTGCTTTAGGACGTGCTATAGTGAAGCGCGGAATTATGGGAAATACTAATGCCGGTGGTGGTAGTACAATCACTCAACAATTGGCCAAACAATTATATACAGAGCCGGCACGTAACACTTTTGAGCGCGCCATGCAGAAACCTATCGAGTGGGTGGTTGCTGTTAAATTGGAACGTTTTTATACGAAGAATGAGATTATAACCATGTATCTCAACTACTTCGATTTTCTTTACAATGCAGTGGGTATCAAAACTGCATGTCGCACTTACTTCAATAAGGAGCCTAAAGACCTGACCATAAACGAGGCTGCCACATTGATTGGTATGTGTAAAAATCCTTCTTTCTACAATCCCGTGCGTCGTCCCGAAAGATGTGAGGCACGCAGAAATGTGGTGCTCGGTCAAATGGTAAAATCCGGTTATCTGACTGAAGAGGAAGCTGCATCTTGCAGGAAGGAGAAACTGAAATTGAACTTCAGACGCGTAGATCACAAAATAGGCTTGGCGACTTATCTTCGCGAGCATTTGCGCGGGGTACTTATGGCTAAGAAACCATCTTCAAGTTCTTATGCTTCGTGGCAAAAGCAAAAATATTATGAGGATTCTTTGGCATGGGAGACCGACCCTTTGTATGGATGGTGCAATAAGAACTTAAAGGCTGACGGAACTCCTTATAATATATATACTGATGGCTTGAAAATTTATACTACGATTGATTCTAGAATGCAGCAGTATGCTGAAAGTTCAGTCTACGAACATGTAGCGGAATACTTACAGCCGCATTTTGATGAAGAAAAGCGTGGCCATAGTAATCGTCCGTACTCTTCTGCGTTATCAAAAAGTGAAGTGGATGAAATTTTGCGTAAGGCAATGCGCCAAAGTGAGCGCTACAATGTAATGAAGAGTAATGGATGTTCGGAGAATGAGATTGAGGATGTGTTTAATAAACCTTGCGATATGACTGTGTTTAGTTATCAGGGTGACATTGACACCGTGATGACACCGATGGACTCCATTCGTTATTATAAATGTTTCTTGCGCTCTGGGTTTATGGCCATGGATGTTCGTACCGGTCATGTGAAGGCTTACGTAGGAGGTTTGAATTACGAGCATTTTCAATACGATATGGCGGGTGTAGGACGTCGTCAAGTAGGTTCAACTATTAAACCTTTCTTGTACGCCTTGGCTATGGAGAATGGTATGTCACCATGTGATGAAGTTCTAAATGAAGAACGCACCTATACGTTGCCCAATGGTGAATGGACGCCACGAAATGGTAGTCGAGCACGCTATGGCGAAGTGGTAACTTTACAATGGGGTCTTGCTCAATCCAATAACTGGATTTCTGCTCACCTAATGAGTATTCTTAGTCCGAAGGCCTTGGTGCGTTTAATTCATGAATTTGGTGTGTTGAATAAAGATATCGTTCCTTCGATGTCGTTGTGTTTAGGGCCTTGCGATATTTCGGTGAGTGAGATGGTTAGTGCTTATACAGCATTCCCGAACCGAGGCATTCGCGTGGCTCCGATGTATGTTACTCATATAGAAGATAATGAGGGTAACATTGTGGGAGAATTTCAGCCTCGTATGAATGAAGTAATCAGTGAAGAAAGTTCCTATAAAATGCTTACCTTGCTACAAGGTGTAGTGAATGGCGGAACCGGTAGTCGTATGCGTAATCGTTATGGCGTAAAGGCTGCAATGGGCGGAAAAACAGGAACAACCAACAGAAATTCCGACGGATGGTTTATCTCTTTTACACCGTCCTTAGCTTGTGGAGCGTGGGTAGGAGGTGAAGATCGCGATATTCATTTCAATTCTATGCTTTACGCTCAAGGTGCAGCAGCAGCATTACCTATTTGTGCCAAGTTCTACACAAAAGTGTTTGAAAACGAAGAACTAGGTTATTCTCCCGACGAGAAGTTTAATATGCCAAAAGACTTTGACCCATGTGAAGGTGTGACCATCTCTGAGGAAGAATTCGAGAACGTGGGTATTGATGATATCTTCGATTGATACTCTATTTTGTTACGATAAAAGAATAAGCCGCAATAGACAATAATGTCTGCTGCGGCTCATTTGTATTCAGTAAGTAGAACAAGCTAATTGAATTTTCTATACTTCTTTATTTATCTGTTTCGTTTTGTTCTTTTTGCTTTTTGAGAAACTTGGCTGGATTTCCTCCCCATACTTCACCGGCCGGGATATCTTTTGTTACTACACTACCTGCCGAAACAACGGACCTATCGCCAATGGTTACACCTTTCATTACCAAAACGTTTGCGCCTAACCATACATGGTTGCCAATGGTTACGGGAGCTGTTTGTGCATTGGTCATGTCTGTGGCCGGATTCATACGTTCCCACCAATTGATGCTATGCCAATTGGTATCCATAATGCGGCTTCCTGTACCAATCTTTACATAATCACCGATGGTTATTGAATTATAACATGATATACTGGCATTGTTAATTCCGGAGTTGTTTCCAATTTTTAATGTTGCACCTGCTCCAATATGGAAGATGGAGTGAGTGTGGTCGTCACATCGAAACTGTGAATCGGAATAGCTTGTGAAATTTTCTCCGAAACTCACTTTAGCTCCACGGCCTATAGACCAATGAATGGGGCCACTGAATTGTATTTTTCCGTTCTTGGGAAGGTTGACACCATGTCGTCTACAATAATTTACTGATCTATGGTGCAGGTAATATGTTTTTAGATTTCGGCTTAATTTTCCTATGTTTTTATGTAGTAGGAATATAGGTGAAAATAGGAGTTCAATGTAGCGGTTTTCTTCTAATTTCATATTCTAGATTTTGTGGTATACTATTTGTATTTTTAATATTGTTTAGTGATGCAAAATTATGCAAAATATTTTATTGTATGTTAATTTATTAGATGTTTTTTAGGTTTCTGTATGAAGAAGTAGGAGGTGTAT
>JAFOXE010000227.1 GCA_017425765.1 Paraprevotella sp.
GAGACTATCGGGAAACGAGAAAAAGCGAGATTCAACACGGGCTTAATCCTAATGGTATTGTCGGTGTTGATGATCTTGTCGTTCATCTCGTACCTAAAAGTAGGCCATATCGACCAAAAATTACTTCAAGCAGATTCATGGAAGGACTACGCCAATTGGGTTGGACCTCTCGGTGCTCGTTGTGCAGATTATTGTATTGACCGATGTTTCGGCATCAGTGCATTCTTCATCCCCCTATTCCTCTTCATGCTGTCCATGAAATTGATGCGTGCCTATAAAGTACGCCTTTGGAAATGGTACCTGAACTTTACCATACTATTATATTGGTTTTCTATCAGCTCCACATTCTTCCTCTCAGGGGTGTTTGCAAGGTCGCCTAAATTAAACTACATCAACCCGGGCGGACAACACGGCGAATTCATCGTAGCTTATATGGAGCAAATCATGGGTTCAGTAGGTCTTTTTGCTGTGTTAATGTTAACTGCAATTGTATACTTGACATACATAAGTAGCGAAACAATCAACATCGTCCGTAAAATATTAAATCCCATAGGATACATTCGTTCTAAACTACCAAAACGCACTCCATTTGCCGAGTATACCACCGACGAAACATCTACAGGATACGACAAGGGGATGGAATATGCTTTAGAAGAAATACCGAATCCTCCTGTACACGAAGAAGGGGCACCAACTGTTATTGATTTTGGTATGACCGGCAACGAACAGAACATGTCAACAGCAGAAGAAACCGAGATTTCAGATCAGCCATTCACTAATGAAGAAGAAAACATCATCGCCAACGAAGAAGAATCCAAAGAAACAGAGCCCGCAAGTACTGAATTGGAAATGACCATCGAGCAACCCGAAAACGAAGAAGTTGCCGACGGGAACGGCATGGGTGCCTTGGAACCTTACGATCCAAAATTAGACTTAGAAAACTATAAGTACCCCGTGTTGCAGCTACTGAATCGCTATGAAGAGGACAATGTAGCCCACATTGACATGGAGGAACAAACGAAGAACAAAACCCAAATTATTGAAGTGCTGCAAAACTTTGGGGTTGAGATCTCATCTATCAAGGCAACGGTAGGTCCAACTATCACTTTGTACGAAATCACTCCGGCACGTGGTGTCCGCATTGCCAAAATACGCAATCTTGAAGACGACATTGCCCTAAGTCTAAGTGCTTTGGGCATTCGCATCATAGCCCCGATACCAGGTAAGGGTACCATTGGTATAGAAGTACCCAATACGAAACCGCAAATGGTATCTATGGAAAGTATCTTGAACAGCAAAAAATTCCAAACAACAGAATATGACCTGCCTATCGCCTTGGGTAAAACCATTACCAACGAGGTTTTCATGGTCGATTTGGCCAAGATGCCACACCTTTTAGTTGCTGGTGCCACAGGACAAGGTAAATCTGTTGGTTTGAATGCCATCATCACCTCCTTATTATATAAAAAGCATCCCGCGGAGTTGAAGTTCGTCATGGTAGACCCCAAGAAAGTAGAATTCAGTATCTACTCGCCTATTGAAAATCACTTCCTGGCCTCGATACCAGATAATCATAGCGAGCCCATCATTACCGACGTAAACAAGGTGGTACAAACCTTAAAAAGCCTATGTGTGGAAATGGATTCGCGCTACGATTTATTGCGTAAAGCTCGTGCTAGAAACATTAAGGAGTACAACGAGAAATTCAAGAATCGTCAGCTTAATCCTGAAAACGGGCATCGTTTTATGCCTTACATCGTGGTGGTAATCGACGAGTTTGGTGATTTGATCATGACGGCAGGCAAAGAAATTGAGTTGCCAATTGCACGTATCGCACAATTGGCACGTGCGGTGGGCATCCACATGATTATCGCCACTCAACGTCCAACCACTAATATCATTACCGGTACCATCAAAGCCAACTTCCCTGCAAGAATGGCATTTAAGGTAAGTGCAATGATTGATTCACGCACCATCCTTGACCGTCCCGGTGCCAACCAATTGATAGGTAGAGGCGACATGTTGTTCCTCGCCGGCACAGACCCCATACGCGTCCAATGTGCCTTTGTGGACACCCCCGAAGTAGAACGTATCACAGCATATATTGCTAAACAACAAAGTTATCTCGGTCCCTTCGAATTGCCGAAGGTTGAAATGGAAAACGACGAGGATGGCGATATGGGCAACGTGGACATGACACATCTAGACCCTCTGTTTGAAGAGGCAGCACGTTTAATTGTTAGCTCACAACAAGGCTCCACATCGTACATACAACGTAAATTTGCTATCGGTTATAACCGAGCCGGACGCCTTATGGACCAACTTGAGCGCGCCGGTATCGTGGGCTCAGCACAAGGAAGCAAACCTAGAGAAGTCCTCTGTATTGACGAGACCGACCTTGAGATGCGCCTAAACAATCTTAGATAAACACGAACAAACGAATAAAACATGAAGTACATCCTAATTATATTAGCCCTACTTGGTACAAACTTAAACATCCAGGCTCAACAAGAAAAAGCTGCTCGAAAAGTGTTAGACAAAACAGCTTATACCCTTAAGAATAGTGGCGATATGAGATTGGATTTCACCTTGAGCACGTTCAACAATGGTCAGGAAGACACGAATGCCACTTCCGGAACTATGTGCATTTCGGGAAATCGTTTCGTCATAGAAAGTTCGGCAATGAAAGCCTGGTTTGATGGTCAAACTCAATGGAGTATGCTTTCGTCTAATAACGAAGTAAACGTCAGCAACCCCACAGAAGAAGAACTACAAACCATTAACCCATACACATTTATCCACTTATACAAAGAAGGATACAATTACAGCATGAAGCCGAAAATGTTGCGTGGGAAAGAAGTAAACGAGGTTACCTTGCAAGCATCTCGTCCCGATGTAGCCTTCCCCGTTATGCTTTTGGATATTGAAAAAAACAGTTATATACCTATATGTGTGCGTTTTTTCAATGGACAAAATTGGATTCGTATCACCATACACGACCTTAAAACAGGTCTAAAATTCGACGACAAGACATTTAGTTTCGACACTACACAACACCCTGGCGTGGAGGTAATAGACCTAAGATAACAACAAAAACTAACCTAAATCACAATAAAACAAATGGAACATATCAGATGCTTAATTATAGGTTCCGGCCCTGCCGGCTACACCGCTGCCATCTACGCAGGACGTGCTAATCTAGCCCCTGTGGTGTACGAAGGCATTCAACCCGGTGGCCAACTTACAACAACTACCGAGGTAGAGAATTTCCCCGGTTATCCTGAAGGCATTACCGGTTCAGAGCTCATGGAAGACCTCCGCAAACAAGCAGAACGTTTCGGTGCAGACATCCGCAGTAACATTGCCACACAAGCAGACCTTTCTGCCTCTCCCTACAAATTTACATTTGACGATGGTAGTCAGGTTGAAGCCGACACTGTTATTATTGCAACGGGGGCATCTGCAAAATATTTAGGACTAGACGACGAAAAGAAATATGCTGGAATGGGCGTCAGTGCATGTGCCACTTGCGATGGATTCTTCTACCGCAAGAAAGTCGTAGCCGTAGTGGGTGGTGGCGATACTGCATGCGAAGAGGCCACCTATTTGGCCAGCTTAGCATCAAAGGTTTACCTTATTGTGCGCAAACCGTACTTGAGAGCCTCGCAAATTATGCAAGATCGCGTGCTCAACAATCCAAAAATCGAAGTCCTTTTCGAACATAATACCGAGGGCTTGTTTGGTGAAGATGGTGTAGAAGGCGCTCACCTGGTAAAACGCAAAGGTGAAGCCGATGAAGAACGATACGACATTGCCATCGACGGTTTCTTCTTAGCCATTGGCCACAAGCCCAACTCCGACATATTTAAGCCTTGGATTAAAACCGACGAGGTTGGCTATATCGTTACCGAAGGTAGCAGTCCACGCACAGGAGTTCCTGGCGTGTTTGCAGCCGGTGATGTGGCCGATCCACACTATCGCCAAGCCATCACAGCTGCCGCTAGTGGTTGTAAAGCCGCCATCGAGGCCGAGCGTTATTTAACTGCACAAGAAATTTAATAAAAATTACCGCAAAAACATTTGGTGATGCACGCCAAAAGATGTACCTTTGCAGCCGAATTATTCCGTGGAGGCTCATAAAAGTAATTTCACAACGAGATTCGCCTTGCGGAGAAAACCCGTTTAAATAAATTAAAATGTACGCAATCGTAGAGATTAACGGTCAGCAGTTCAAGGC
>JAFOXE010000228.1 GCA_017425765.1 Paraprevotella sp.
GCAAGCGCTACGGCCAAAAAGACCATCCCGATTTTTCTGATTGTTTTCATTGTTCACTAAATTTAGTTTGTTTGTATTACTTTGTTTTTAGATAATTACACAAAAAAAGGACGTTACTGCAGTGTCTGTTCAATAGACAAGCAGTAACGTCCTATATAAGACGCAATAGTGTTGTTGTTAACTATTTGATATTCAATCGATTTTATGGTGGGGGGGGGTAATTGAGGCAACACCTTAGCGACCCTTGCAGTTGCATGGTTTTCTGTATTGTGGTATGTTGCTATTGTTCTTTTCATTATACCCTATATTCTTTGATGCTACGTGCAAAAGTAATTATTTCTTTGATATGGAGTGCTTCCCTTGAACAGAAAATCTTTTTTCTTTTTAATTTTGGTGTGTTTTATGGTTTCACCATGCGCACGCTATTATTTTGTTTGCGTGTAGCCATCTTGTTTGAGCAGTTCTATTACGCGTGTTTTGAAGTCGCCTTGCACAATGATTTCTCCCTCTTTTGCACTGCCGCCTACGCCACATCTTGTTTTCAAACTCTTGCCTAAAGCTTTTAGGTCCTCTTCTGTTCCTACAAAGCCGGTCACTATTGTTGCAACCTTACCACCGCGGTTTTTGCGTTCAATGTTCACACGGAGTTTCTGTTGAGTAGGGGGAAGAGTTTCTTGTTCTTCATTTCCTTCGGTTTCGTAGTTGAAATCCGGATTTGTGGAGTACACCATTCCGAGGCGTTGTTTCCAATCGTTATCTTTTATTTTCATCTTGTGGTTTTAACGGAATTCGGGGGCCGGAGCCCCCGAATCTATTTAATCTTCCATTAGTTTGCGGTAACGAATACGTTTTGGTTCTTCAAGTCCCAAACGTTTCATCTTGTTGCTTTCGTATTCAGAATAGCTTCCTTCAAAGAAGAATACATTACCATCGCCTTCGAAAGCGAGGATGTGTGTACAAATACGATCAAGGAACCAACGGTCGTGACTGATTACCACAGCACATCCTGCAAAGGCTTCAAGACCCTCTTCCAATGCACGTAATGTGTTTACGTCGATGTCGTTGGTAGGCTCGTCGAGGAGCAATACGTTACCTTCCTCTTTTAATGCCATGGCAAGGTGCAGACGGTTGCGCTCACCTCCAGAGAGCACACCACACTTTTTCTCTTGGTCACCTCCGGAGAAATTGAAGCGGCTAAGATAAGCTCGTGCGTTGATGTCGCGGCCTCCTATACGGATTAGCTCATTACCTTGACTGATGACTTCGTACACACTCTTGTCTGCTTGAATGTCTTTGTGGCTTTGGTCTACATAAGCCAACTTCACGGTTTCGCCCACTTCAAATGTACCTCCATCGGCAGTTTCAAGTCCCATAATCAAGCGGAATAATGTGGTCTTACCGGCTCCATTCGGACCAATGATTCCCACAATGCCGTTAGGAGGCAGCATGAAATTTAAGTCGTTAAACAATGTCTTTTCGCCAAATGCTTTTTTTACACCGATGGCCTCAATAACCTTATTACCTAGTCGTGGACCATTCGGGATATAGATTTCCAACTTTTCTTCCTTCTCTTTCTGGTCTTCGTTCAATAGCTTGTCGTATGAGTTCAAACGAGCCTTTCCCTTAGCTTGTCTTGCCTTAGGTGCCATGCGAACCCACTCCAACTCGCGTTCCAAAGTCTTGCGTCTTTTGCTAGCCACTTTCTCTTCCATTTCCATGCGCTTCGACTTTTGTTCCAACCAAGAAGTATAATTTCCTTTCCATGGAATACCTTCTCCACGGTCTAGTTCAAGGATCCAACCGGCCACATCATCCAAGAAATAACGGTCGTGAGTGACACAAATTACAGTTCCTTCGTACTGGTTCAAGTGTTGTTCCAACCAGTCGATACTTTCTGCGTCAAGGTGGTTGGTAGGCTCGTCGAGCAACAACACGTCAGGCTTTTGTAACAATAATCGGCAAAGAGCTACAC
The DNA here is from genome assembly GCA_017425765.1 of Paraprevotella sp. Classification (GTDB taxonomy): domain Bacteria; phylum Bacteroidota; class Bacteroidia; order Bacteroidales; family Bacteroidaceae; genus Paraprevotella. Next base: position 1,973 of record JAFOXE010000228.1, read on the forward strand.
GACGGCGTTCACCTCCCGACAAGTGTTCTACCAATTGATCGGCGGGCGGGCACCTTAAGGCGTCCATAGCTCTTTCTAACTTACTATCGAGATTCCATGCATCGGATGCATCTAGGATGTCTTGCAATTCGCCTTGTCTTGCAAACAAGCTGTTCATCTTATCTTCATTCTCATAGTATTCGGGCAAGCCAAACTTCTGGTTGATATCCTCATATTCTGCTAATGCATCTACTACCGGTTGTACGCCTTCCATTACAATTTCTTTCACGGTCTTTGTGTCGTCAAGCTGGGGCTCTTGAGGTAAGTAGCCCACAGTGTATCCGGGAGAAAATACAACTTCGCCTTGATAATTCTTATCTAATCCGGCGATAATCTTCATAAGAGTTGATTTACCAGCACCGTTCAAACCGATGATACCGATTTTTGCTCCGTAGAAGAAACTCAGGTAAATATTCTTTAGAATTTACCAGATGTGTTAAAATAAAAAGTTAAAGGTTAAAAGAAAAGAGGTTGGAAATAAAATGAATAAAACAGCATTAATTACGGGTATTACAGGTCAGGATGGTTCTTATCTGGCAGAATTTTTATTAGAAA
>JAFOXE010000229.1 GCA_017425765.1 Paraprevotella sp.
CCTCAGGCGGAATGCCGGCCGCAATCAGCGCAGCCTCAAGCGTCCGCAGCGTCATCGGAATCGGATGCGGCACCGTCTGCGGGAGCGGCGGATTCTTCCGCTGCGGATTCCGCAGGTGCTTCGGCTTACCTCAATGAAGAGGATAAAAAGTTTTTTGAGGTATTAACAGGATATACCGATGGCGACAATATAACTTGTGAGCTTGACAAAAATTGTGTATGGCAGCGAACATAATTACTACACCTGTTATGCTTACGATTATCCTGTTGCTGACATATATAAAGAGTTAATAGCCAAAATGTCTGAGCAAATAGAGCAATGTATGAAAAGTGTTAAAGAACAATATGTCGAAAATAAAGATTTATGCAAAAGTTGTATGTTTGAAAATGAAGATTTAAGAATATGGAAAACTAATGATATATCAACTCATAATGCTCTTCTCTATTTTGCTGAGGACTACGGGATAGAAATAAAAGAGGGTTTTGATTATCATAGAGGAAGTTTTATTGATATTATCAGTATCAATGAATAGGTGTAGGTATCTTAAGTTTTGTTGAAGATATATGAATAGCAGTTAGAGAAAGAGATAATTCGCATATACATTGCAAGGGTTTTACGCTTATCCCTGCCATACAAGAACATCAAAGAACGATGGGCGAAAAACAAATAACCTCACCGCTAAAATGAAGCGGAGAGGGACTGAATACCTGATTACAGATGTTAAAACATCAGGATTTCGAAAGTAGTTTAAACAACTTAAACTTAACATCAGAAGAAAAAATAGCATTGCTAAATTATTTCGAGGCATTAGCACTCATCGGTATTGAATACCTTAATAATGAACAAATAGAAGATTTAGAGTATGAAGAAATATAGTTATATATGGACACGAGTTAGCACAAAGCACCAAGAGGATAATGGAGGTAGTCTTGATGACCAGAAGTGTCGTTGCGAAAAGTTTGCGGAAAATAATGGATACACCATTAAGGGGTATTTCGGTGGTAAGCACGAGAGCGCAAAGACACCAGGTAAACTCGTGAAGGAGATGATTTCAGCCATCAGAAAAGATAAGAGCGTAAAGTATATTATCGTAAATCAAGCAGACCGATTTAGTCGCAATGCAGGGCAAGCGATTAACATTATCAATGACCTTAAAGCAGAGGGTATTACCATTGTTGAGGCATCAACGGGTATGGATACAAGTACACCAGAAGGTATAATGATGATGCAGTTTAAGCTCTCATTGGCTCAATGGGACAACACCAATCGTACTAACAAGTTTACATCAGGTCGCAAACATTGTATGGAAAGCGGTGTATGGATTGGTAAAGCTCCTATCGGTTACAAGAAGGAAGGCAAGAGTATCAACACTGTGTACACTATCAACGAAACAGGTAAACTAATCCGTATGGCGTTTAAGTGGAAGTTGCAGGGTGTGGATAATTTCCGTATTTTGGACAGATTGTTGGCAATGGGATTGAATGTCAGCAAGCAGAAATTGCACAAGATACTGACAAACCCCTTCTATGCAGGTAAGATTCAGAGTAAGTTTACCAATGGAGAGCTTGTTGATGGTAAGCATCCCGCTATCATTTCGTGGGTTGAGTATTTGCACGTTCAGAACATATTAAGCGGTAGAACAGGCATATACAAGGTCAAAGCAGAAACACCTCGCTTTCCACTCAAACGACATATCCGTTGTGCGTATGACGGTCTGCCATTCACAGCCTACACTGTTAAGAAGAAAAATATCGACTATTACAAGTGTAATCAGGTCGGCTGCAAAAACAACATATCTGCGAAGAAAGTACATAGGCTTTATGAAGAACTGCTGAACACCTATACAATTCCACCTATGCTGATGGGTATATTCAGAGAGGTTGTTGAAAAGATTATCTATGCCAACGATAAAGAGCAGTCAGATGCACTGTCAATACTGAAAAAGCAAAAGACTGAGTTAGAAAACAAACTCAAAAAGTGCAAGGTGAGTTATGGTATGGGGGATATTGATGAGGAGGTATATGCAACTACCGTTGAGCATATACAGCATAGACTCGCAGAGATAGAGTTAGAAATGGAAAAGGTCAAGAGAAATTTATCGAACCTCAACTCAACAGTAGATGATGTGGTCGCAATTTGCTGTAAATTAGGCTGTTTGTGGCGCAATTCTGAGCTGGAATTAAGTCAGAAAATCCAAAATTTGTTGTTTCCGAGTGGAATTTTATGGGATAAAGAAATTGGCAATTATCGAACCATCAACTGCAATCAGGCACTCAATATAATTCGAAGAGTATCAGATAATTACAAAAATAAAAAAGAGGAAAATTCTTTCGAAAATTCCTCTTCGGTAAATTTGTGCGGATAAAGGGACTCGAACCCCCACGCCTCTCGGCATCAGATCCTAAGTCTGACGTGGCTACCAATTACACCATATCCGCAATGGTGCCGCAAAGATATGTATTATTTTGTAATTTGACAAATTTTTCATATTTTTGTTACATAACATATTGAGAAACGCTAAAAAAAAGATATTATGAAGAGTAGATTTTATTTTGTGCTTGTGGCCATTTTTGCGCTTTGTGCGATGGGTAATGTTGAGGCTAAAAATTGCACATCATCGGTGCGCGCTTTGGAGATTGAGCTGGGTGCTGCGATGGTTTCGCCTACGGCACAACTCAATTTTGACAGAAATAAGGTGGGATATAACCTCCACGCTGAGCTGCGTTACAACTTTAAGCATCGACCATTTGATGTGGGTCTGCGTGTAGATGGCGATACATTTAAGCGCAAGCTGGAACTTAATAATGAAAACTTTAAGTTCCGTTCGTTTAGTACAATGTTGGTCTTTGATTGGAATATAAACCGTACAGGACAGTTTGCTCCATTTGTGGGCGTGGGCGTGGGTGCGAGTCTGGTGCACAATGAAGCTATGGGCATCAAAGATGTTGTAAATCAGCCGTTTAAGCAGACTGTCGAGGAGGCTACATTTGCAATTATGCCACGCATTGGCGTTGAACTGTTCCATAGAGCGAGGATTGCGCTGTACTATAAGTATAACAAGAAGGAAAATGCCCATTTCGGATTGGCTGTGGGTCTTGCTATTGGTGGCGGATGCAAAAATAGATATTAAGACAAGTATTGATGTCAAGGACGATAGTTATAGTGCTGTGCGCAGTGCTGAGCAGTTGCCAGCTGTGGCGCGTAGATGGGATGATGGATACCGCGGAGCGACAAATGGGCTGCGCCGTGGACTCAGCCCTAACCACTATGCGCGCCATTAAACGCTATGCCGTGCTCACCCCCGAGCGCAGGGCAAGGTACGGCCTGCTCTACTCCGTGGCCCTTGACAAAAACTATATAGATGTGGCCTCCGACTCGCTTATCCGCTACTCAGCCGAGTACTACGACCGCGAAGGTACGCCCATAGAGCGTCTGAAGGCATACTACTACCTCGGCCGCACGCAGGAGAACGCCCAACTCTACGATAAGGCCATTCTCAGCTACCTCGACGCCGCCCAGTACGCCGATAATGTCGACGACAAATATCTGCTGGCGCTGCTGTACTCGCATCTCGGTCGTTTATATTA
>JAFOXE010000230.1 GCA_017425765.1 Paraprevotella sp.
GAAGATGATTTGAAGCGCATGCAAGATGAACTTCAGAAGAAAGGTGCGGAGTATGAAGCAGAAAAAGCAAATTTGCTAGACAACGTACGTATTCGTCGTGAGGCCGAGTTGGAGGATTTGTACAAGCGTATTCAGCAAAGCTATCAAGACAACCAATTGGCGTTACAAAAGGTTTCTCAAGAAAAGATGCAAGCCATTTCAGAGTTAATGTCTGCTGCAATTAAGAAGATTGGTGATGCAGGTGGTTATGTATATATTATGGATATTTCGGCCGGTATCCCATACATCAGTTCAACTTTGAGCACAGACCTTACCGGTGAAATCAAAAAAGCTTTAGGAGTGCAATAATCGGTGCTTCGTACATAAGGAGGGACGCTGAGCGTCCCTTTTTTGCCTAATCTTCCTAAATCTACAAAACAATGATAAAGAGAATAATTTTTCTATTGCTGTTGGTTATGCCTTTGATGGCGGTGGCACAACAAGATAAAGCTAAGTTTGGTTACGTTAGCTATCGTCAATTATATCTTATGATGCCGGAATATACCGTGGCACAGCAGAATATGGATTCGCTCCGTGTAAAGTTTGATGCAGAGATTGCACGTAGTGAAAAGGAATTCCAAGAGAAGTTCGCTGAGTTTTTGCAAGGACAAAAAGACTTTCCCGCCAATATCCTTTTGAAACGTCAAAAGGAACTGCAAGACCTAATGGAGAAGGGGATTGCTTTCCGACAAGAGGTTCAAAAACTTTTGGCAGAGGCTGAGGCCGAGTTATTGAGCGAGGTGGGCAAACAGTTGCAAGACGCTTTGAATGCTGTGGGTACAGAGAAGAACTATATGTTCATTTTGAACACAGACGATAATGCCGTACCTTTCATCAATGCCACTTTTGGCGAAGATGCTACAGAGTGGGTGAAACAAAAATTACAAGTTGTAGGAGCTGAAGAATAATGAATACGGAATATCCCCAAATTGCCGGCCCTATAGGTTTGTTTGATTCCGGATATGGTGGTTTGACCATCCTGCACCAAATCAGACATTTGATGCCCCAGTACGACTATTTGTATCTGGGTGATAATGCACGTACCCCTTACGGTACACGCTCGTTTGAGGTGGTGTATGAGTTTACCTTGCAAGCGGTTAAAAAGCTATTCAGTATGGGCTGTCACTTGGTGATATTGGCTTGTAATACAGCTTCAGCCAAGGCGTTGCGCAGCATACAAATAAACGATATACCACAGATAGCACCCGATCGTAGGGTGTTGGGTGTAATTCGTCCTACGGCCGAGAGCGTGGGTAGCATTACTCATACTCGTCATGTAGGAGTTTTGGCCACACCGGGAACCATTCTTTCAGGCTCTTATCCCGCAGAGATCAACAAGTTGTTTCCAGATATTGTGGTGACGGGCGAATCATGCCCCATGTGGGTTCCTTTGGTAGAAAACTACGAGTTTGATTCACCGGGAGCCGACTATTTTGTGCAAAAGCGTATCGGTAACTTATTGCGTAAGGATCCTGATATTGATACATTGGTGTTGGGATGTACGCATTATCCTTTGCTTATCAACAAGATTCTTAAATTTACACCTCGTACCATCAAAATTGTTCCTCAGGGTGAGTATGTGGCCTACAGTTTACGCAACTATTTGGAACGTCATGAGGAACTAGAGAAGAAATGCACAAAGCAAGGCACATGCAGGTTTTATACTACAGAGTCGCCAGAGAAATTCAATGAATCGGCAGCCGTTTTTTTACGTCGCCGTGTGATAGCAGAGCGTATTACCATTGATTGATAAAAATACACGAGCATCTACATAGGTGGTAGATGCTCGTGTTGTTTATGTTCAGATGCTCATGTCATATACCATTAGCCGCTCGTCTGTTTTTAGGCAGACGAGCGGCTATTTTTATGTAAGATTTCGTGGAAGGTAGAAATTACTTCCAAATGTGTTTGCCGTAGCTCCATCCACGTAGTTCGTACAAGCCTTTATGTTGCTTCACTCGGCTCTCAAAATCATCGTAGTTACGTAGGTCTTGTGGAGTCCATCCGGCCTCGGCTACAGCAGCCAAACGAGGTAGCATCAAGTATTCCACCACCCAAGACTCTTCTACCCATTCTGTCCAGAAATTGGCTTGCACTCCTTTATAGTTGGGTAACAATTCCGATGCGACACCTTTGGCCGGTTGGTAGTTATATACGGCTTTTACGGTTTCGTGACCATGTCCTTGCGAACGTGGCTCGCCTGCTTCTGTCGATTGTTTTCGGTTGATGTAGTAGGGGATTTGTGGAGAAAGTATAGTGCTCATACTTCGTTTTGCTGCGTCGAGAGCTGCTCCGTCGGCGCCAATCCATGCCATGATGGTGGTGTTGTCCTTATCAAGATACGTGGTGTTTCCGTGCAACACCTCGTTCCAGAATACCAATTGACGTTGGTCTTTTGCAGGTTTCTGGGCAATGTACTCTTGTAATTGCTTGTAGAAGTGAGTTTGAAGGTCGCGGTAGTTGGTGCTACCCAATTGCTTCAATAGGTTCTGACAATCGGTGTTTCTTTCCCATTTAGAGGTTGGGCATTCGTCGCCACCCAAGTGGATGTATCCAAATGGGAATAGTTCGATGAGCTCGTCTACCACGTCTTTGGCAAACTGTACAGCTGCCGGATTGGCCACATTGATGACGTCGGCAGAAACGCCTTGCCATAACCACACTTCATGAGGACTTTGTGGGTCGCAAGCCAGTTCTTGTGGGTAAGCTGCAACCGCAGCTTGTGAGTGTCCGGGTATATCCACTTCGGGCATGATTTCAATGTAACGTGCCTTAGCATATTCCACAATTTCTTGGATGTCCTTTTTGGTGTAGAAGCCGCCATAACGTTGTCCGTCAGGTTTGGTCTCAGCCCAACCCAACACTTTGCTGTTGCGCCATGCACCTATCTCGGTCAGTTTTGGATATTTGGGAACTTCGAAGCGCCATCCTTGATCCTCGGTTAAGTGCCAGTGAAAGCGGTTCATTTTGTATGTGGCCATAATATCGAGCACGCGTTTTACCTCTTCCTTTCCAAAAAAGTGGCGACCTTCATCGAGCATGAATCCACGCCAACCAAAGCGAGGTTTGTCGTTGATGTATACAGCCGGGATCTTAATATCTTTCACCCCTTGTCCCATCTTTTCTGCCATAACCTCGGCCGGCATCATCTGTTTTAAGGTTTGTAATGCATAGAAGAATCCGGCGGGTTGAGCTGCTCTGATGAAAATTTGCGAACTACTTACGTGTAGGTTATAGGCCTCGGTTTCCAATTTGTTGTTCAAGCCGAAGATGATGTGTGCACGTTTAGAACGTGAGGTGACCTTTAC
>JAFOXE010000231.1 GCA_017425765.1 Paraprevotella sp.
GTAATAGTCAACGTTGTGTCGGGGCGAAGAGTTATTTCTTGAGCGAATCCTTTAAACAACTTGCTGGATACCTTTTTTGTTGATATACCTTTTGTATTGGTTTGTACCGCATTTGGCTTGGATATGCTGTCCGTCACAGTTTTACCATCCTTAGCGGCTTTAGCCTTTGCCTCTTCTTCGGCTTTAGCTTTGGCTTCGGCTCTCTTTTGTGTGGCACGCTCTTGTTTTTTCTTTCTAGCATTGCTCTTGCGATTGCTTTCTGAGAATTTCTTATTTGCCTCCTTTAGGAATTTTGAGTGGTTGTAGAGCGTTTCCATGTTGAAACGTCCGTTTATGTTGACGGTGCGTTGATTGGTTATTGTGTTTCCTAATGGTGTTCCATCGTCAAGGTTTGTACCTCTGTTCCAATTGTAGTTGGCGTTGTAGGTACCATCTGCTGTAATCCAATCGAAACATGGTATCTTATTTATCGGTAATTTATACGATGCTGAGAATGTTTGTTGGTAGTCAAGTGGCGTTCCCCATCCTTTGATGCTGTGCCATACAGAATCCTTCCATGCTTCGTAGCGGTCTACATATAAATCCTTATTTACCGGTGTGTATGGTTCCTCGATTTCGGCATGAGTGGCAGATGTGAAGGTGAAGTGTAATGCCTTTGTAAGGTCCCATCTTAGGCTGAAGTCGCGGTTCCATAAGAATTCCTGCGAGAAAGAGAGTGGTAGGGAGTTTGGGTTCTCCATGTTGTCCATATCTCGTTCTTGCAATTCGTAATAGTTACGTACAATGTCCGTGTTGAACGATATGTTTTGTGGTAAATAGCTTAGGTTTTGTTCTTTAATTAGGGTCCACCACTTACTCTTGCTCTTGATACGTTTCTTGAAGGGTTCGAGTGGTTTGAAGTTAGGCGAATAATTGTAATTCAGGCTTCCACGCCAATTGTCTTCCGATTCCCATGCTGTAGTTTCTCCACTCTTGTAGCTCTTGCTATGCGAATAGCTAAATGAGAAGTTGGCCGGATCGTATGGCATTGGGTGTCGTGGTGTTGCGATGTTCACCTTAACGTTGCTCAAACTAAAGTTCTTGTTTATGGTTTTGGTGGTGGTCAAGTCGGTCAGCGAATCTCTTTCTGCATCTGTCGCACATGCGTCCAAGGCGTCCTTTAAGAGCATGTCCGTATCAAGGGGATTATACTTTGGCTTTACGATTTCTTTGCTGTAAGAATAGTATAATGGTGCAGTTACTTTTGCTTTTTCCGGCAACAATCTGCCCAATTCAAAGTTGGTAGTTACGCTATAGTCGTAGGTGTCCTCATTGTTTCGCTCGCTCACGGTCTGCTCAATACCACCGAACCCTGCGGTTTCGATGTGTCCGGTGGCGTTCACGCTACCAAGATCGGACAACTGTATGTTTAGATTTCCTTGTGCTGCCCAACCACCATCGTTGCTGAACTCTTGAAGTCGTAATTCGTTAACCCACACTTCTACAGACTTCATCGTGCGTGCATTATTTCGCACACCAATCATAATGGTTTTTACTTCTCCCAACGTCGGATTACCTAACACGCTTATTTTGTTATTAGGTCTGTTGGGATCGTATTGCGAATAAAGTGTATTTAGAGAGGTGCGCCCTAAACTCTTTTCTCTGTTTCTGTTTTGTTTTAGATTGGTGAACAGTTCTAGGTCTATGTCCAACATATTGGCCTCAGGCCATACGGCATGGCAGCCCAACGAGCTGTATGTGTCGTATAATCCCGGAGGAGTTAAGGTTAAAGGTATCTCATATTCGTAGAAATTGTTCTTGTAGTCAGAACCTAATCGAATAAAAACACTTGTCTCGCCATCTTCAAGCTCAGTAATGTTCTCGCTCAATGCATTAGCATGTACAAACATTTGTAAGTGTTTGTACTGGCGCATATCATAGTTACAGTTCTTATAAACTGCTCTTGCATCCCCGGTGCCAAGATTCTTAGCTGTGAGTGACAAGGCTTGTTCGTTAACCTCTGCAAGTTGAGATTGGCCTGGGTCGTTTACGCGACTGATTCCAGGCGGAAGTACGTAGTTTACGGGTGTTTTGTCGTTATTCTCTTCAATGTTTACAGCAGAGATATCCAACGTTCCTCCAGAATTTGACGACGAACCCATATAAAGATTTTGTTCGTAGGATCTCCAATCGGCGTGTACAAGGTCGAGCGTCGCAAAACGAAGCACAATGGGGTTCTCGAAGTTCGTAAGGTATATACGTGCAAAACGGATGCTGGTAAAGTCGTTGATGTTGCCCACACGTTTTTGATATTCGTTCAAGGGCACACGGAACTGATACCAATCCACTTCCTCGGTTAGCCCGTTGCGGAGTTTTACACTCGTGGTGCGCTTGTCAACAACATAGTTTCGACCCACCACTAAGTCGCCCGGACGTATACTAATATGGTATTGATAATATTTCTCGTATTCGTTCAGGGTGTAATCTTGGTTGATATCTTCTACGTCGGGCGTTGTCTTGTATGCAGTTTCATACGATTCGGGTGAGTTGTCAGAATCGCATGAGTTTCCTTCCGGCATATTGATACGTTTATAACGGTCTAGAATTGATTTTTGCAAGATGTCGTAATCGGTGCCTCGATAGTAATGATAGTCGTCGTTGGCGGGGTCGTTCAATAGTGAGTCAAATACTACCGGACTTACCTTCCCCTGCACCTGTTCCAAGAATTTCTTATATGCCCCGAAGTTTTGCTCTTCAAGATTGTTCAATCCATTTAATCCGATGTCTTGTTTGGTTCGAGCACCATTATCGTTGTTGAAGGCGTAAGTTACGCTAGTGGTATTGGGTACACGTCCCCACGATGTTTCGGTGTAGTAAGCAGGGTTCCCATCAAGAGGCAGGCCGCTCTCGTAGAATTTTTTGCCATCGTGAAGAATATCTTCGCTTACCTCTCCGAGGTTTATATAAAAATCGCCACCATAGTTTCCTGCCTTGTTACGACTATAAATGAATGGATCCAACATCCAGAATTCGATGTATTCAATATTAGCAGCTTCGAAATCGTTATTGTCAAGTTTGCGCATCATACCTCCCCAATTTGCTGTCGGAGTCATTAGGCGACCTTTTTCGTCGATGTCCGGATTAAGGTTGTATGCACCTCGTTCATTAGGGTAATAGGCTAGGTTCAAAACAGGGAGAGCATTTGCTGCGGTGTAGCTATTCTGAGCTTTTTGTGGATATAATTCGCGTTCGTAAACTTCTCTTACATAATGGTTGGAAAGTTGGTTTAAGTCACCTTTGATGTGAGAAGGCGTTAGTGTGGAACTGCGTCGGGTGAAAATGGGATCCACATAATACCATGCCAAAAGTGCTCTGCGATAGCCATAGCGTACATCGTCCACGAGCTTGCTTTCGCTGAAATCTGATGGTGCACTTGACATCATCCAGCCCACGGGTTGCGATATACTTAAACGCGTCTTTGTGTTCTCAAAGTCGTCCATGTACGAGGCCTCTCCTTGTATCTTTGTGTTCTGACCAGCAATGAGTTGGGCAAATTCGCCGGTAAAACTGATGTGTGATGGTGCGGTACAACTTATCAACGGCATCTTGTCGATCATATTTGTTAGCCATTGACTTTCTTTTTTCCACGACAAGTTAAGACCCCATAACGTGTTTTTCAATGGCTCGCTGCCCATGGTCACTTTGGTAGTCATCGGTTGTTCGTTCAGATGCATAAATGTACCTCCCAATGTCAGGTTCTTGGTGAACTCGTATTCAAGATTCATACCTAACATCGTTTTGCGTTGCATGCCATAAGTCTCGTTACTCTCCACGCTAGCATTAACCTTTGTACCGGCATCTAAAATGCTTTGATTGATTATTGTCACCACGCCCATGGAGTAGTCAACCAAATAATCGGTATTTTCTACTAATGTAACGCCACCAGCAGTGACATGCACCGAACCCGGTGCGATGTTGGATGTACCGAGATCTATTTCCGAACCGTTGTTACCCTTGTATTGACCCACTAGCAAAAACTTGTCTTTTTCGGCAATTTGTTTGGCCACAGTCTTGGTGGAGTCGTATAATTCATCAAAGCAATATTTCTCGGCCAAAGCGGGATCGTTGATGAAACTACGCAAATGGCTGCCAAATGGTTCCACAACAGGGAAGATAATACGTCCTTTGCTGATGGTATAACCTTCTACGTAGTCGAACTGACCATTTGCATTGATGCGGTTGTTAGCATCAAGTCGATCCAAGTTCATTGCTTTCAACAATGTGGTGTTCTTAAGTTTGGCTTCGGGAATGTAGGTGAGGTACACACCGGCAGAATCACTTTGGTATTTAATGTCAAGTCGGAATTTTTCTCGTTGTGTGGTGGTGGCTCCTAGGTTATACACATTGCGCATCATCAAATCCCAATTGCCCATGGTGGGTGAATTAGATGTGCTTTTCAATGTTTTTACAAACAGGGAAGATGAGTTGTCGGTGATGTCGGACGCGAATTCACCCACTTGATAAGTTACACCGTTGTAGGTGTATTCAAAAGCTGCGGCCAGCACCTCGTCCGTTTGTAACTCAAATGTCAACGATACGTAACCCAAGGCCGAATTTATGTGGTATTCCGACGGCGAAAGTTTACGTGCACTTTGCAACTTTTCGTAGTCGGTGGCTCCTTCAAAATTAGGGATTGCATCAAGAGTAGAAGTGACGAGACTGATGTTGCGTGCGTCGGGATATTGATTTACGAGGGTAGAATAGAGAGTGTTGGATTTGTTGCTTGGCACTTGAACACTTCCCGATACCCATAGTGGATTACTGATACGGTCATATTCTCCCAAATCAGTGAACGCTACGATGTTTCGATTGTTTTCATAGCTACCCGTTTTGTTGGTTACCCACAATTCCACACGTTTAATGGTAATGCCCGATGTGATGTTGGGCAGACTACGCATGTTGCGATCGTAGCTATTGCGGAAGAAATGCGAAAGGAAGAAATGCCGGTTCTCTTCGTAGTTCGTTGCTGAGAACTCGAAAGGATGCATTTGATTTCCACCTTTTGAGGAAACGCTCTTAGAGTTAGATTTTTTTTGTGCTACTACCGTTTGCATTTTGAGCTTGCCAAATTGCAAGTCGGTGCGGATACCGAACAATGAAGACACACCCTGTATCAACGACGAGTTGGTGGGCATCGATACGTTACCCGCCTCTACAAGCTTTACTATTTCGTCTTCTTTTCCGTCGTATTTTAGCTTTAGGTTTTGTGCGTCAAAGTCGAATGTTGCCTCTGTGTTGTAGTTGAGGTTCATATTCACTTTGTCGCCCACTTTACCATTTACGCTCAAGTTAATCTTCTCGTCAAAGTCAAACCCAAAGGTCTTACGTCGGCTTTCGGCCAAACTAGGGTTGTCGATATTTTTGGTGTTGACGCCAATTTTCAGTTCGGCAGAACCTTGCGTTTTAATCTGTACGCCGCCGGGGCCGAATATTTTTTCTGCCGGTCCTAAATCGAATTTAATGTCGGAAAAGTTGAATTTGTCCTTGCCCGCATTTTGGAAAGTTTCCTCATTTTTCTTTCGGTAATAGCTCTGTAACGACTTTTGCATCGACCATTGTTGATATTCCTCGGGCGTCATCAAAAGAGGTGCATTCAAGTAACTATCGCCAATTTTTGTGCCTACTTTATATAGTCCGGTCTTCGTGTCGTATTCCGTTTCAGTCTTCAACGTTTCGGGGTCGCGAAGGTCAGCTGTTTTCTTTTTTAGGTCGTTTTGATTCATTGGCGCCGTTTTGCGTACGGAATATCGTGGACCTTTTATGGAATCCGGTTCTGCCGGTAGCAATACATCCTGCTTGGTGGGTTCAATAGGTACATTAGTAGTGAAGAAGTGTGCGGAGGTGCTTGAGTGTAGGGGAGAGGCAGCCATGACCGTTAGTGCATGAACACTTACGGCTGTTAGCAACAGATAAATGAATCTTAATGTGTTTTTTTTCATCTCCCTATCCTGACTTTTTTGCAAAAGCCCATGGCTTTACAATCTCTTCAATGCTAGTTTTATAACTTGTTCTACAGGGGCATCCGGCATTTCTTTGAGGATGGTTGTACATACTTTTTGTGATGGGGCAGGCGGGAAACCGAGCATGGTGAGCGCTGCCACTGCCTCTTCAAGAATCTCGTAGTGTACAGCGGTTGCATTTTGTACTGCAGATACACTAGACGGAGCTACGGAGATGGTAGCAATTTTATCCTTCAAATCCACGATGATGCGTTGAGCGGTTTTTAGACCGATGCCCTTCACGGTTTTTAACAACTTATCGTTGCCCGAACCTATTACATCGCACAATTCGGCAGGGCTCAATGCCGATAGTATCATGCGTGCGGTGTTGCCACCGATACCAGAAACACTAATAAGCAGCAAAAACAAATCACGTTCTTGACGGGTGGAAAAGCCGAAAAGCACATAGGCATCTTCTCGTATGGCCTCATGTACAAATAGTTTCACCTCTTGTTTGCCTTGGATGGCCGAAAATGTGTGTAATGAGATGTGCAAACCATAACCTACACCGTGGCATTCCACCACCGCCATGGCGGGTGATAAGTCGGCTAATGTTCCTTTAACGTATTCGATCATGTGTGTATTTTACTATGATATTCTAACTTAAAACGCATCACATGCCCTTTTATTGTACGTGCGCGGAAATAAAATTGTGTTTTGAGCGGGAAATAAAAAAGACACGAAGATGTCAACGCATCGAGGCGTACGTCTTCGTGTCGCAAGATGAGCATGTAGATGGTTGTTACATGCTCGTGTGTTTTGAACTTATTTGAGGTAGTTGGCTAGTGGGTGTTGAATTTGTTTTAACCCTTTGGCCACGCTCTGTGCATTTAATTGTGCGCCTTTTAGTGAGGTGTGAGTATGGTCGCGTTTGTAATATGAAGCGGTTTCGTTTTTACCGATTTCATCAAGAAAATCTGCGGTAATGTTGTGCACATCTACAAAGTCAACACCGGTTTCCATTACTACTTCCCGATACCACTTTCCGTAGCTATCGTTTCTTCGCTCTACCTTACCGTTTGGCCATTCGTTGCGGGGCGTAAGTGAAAGGAGTATAGGAGTTGCGCCTTTTTCGCGCACATCGTCAATGAACTTTTTAAGATACCACCCGAAGGAATATATCACTTCGTTTTTTACATATTGTGTGGTGCGTACTCTGTATACGTGGCTGGTGTCGAAGGCACATGCAATGGTTCCACGAGCTTTGCTGTGATCAATAGGGCCGATATCGTTATGTCCGAACTGAATCAATACAAAATCCCCTGGTTGCAGACTGTTGTATACACGTTCCCAACGCCCTTCTGCTAAGAAGGTTCGGGTGCTTCGGCCTGCTTTTGCCTCGTTTACAATTGTAATTTTATCGGTGTCGAATACGGTGTGGGCTTGGCTGCCCCATCCCCACATGCCATCTGTGTCTTTGTCCTCGTTTTTTACGGTGGAATCGCCGGTTATGAACACTACCGGTTTCTTCTCCTCACGTTTGAATGAGCAAGTAGGGGGAATGGTGTTTTTAAGGTATGACTTTAGGACGTTTACGTCCGGATGGGTACATTCACTCAAACCTACAATGGCAGAACGAGCATTTAGTTCAGCTCCGAACGAACTGGTGTGTATACGATCTTTGTAGAAGTGATAATCAACCTTCCATGGTGAGAATGTTTCTAACTTCTTGGCCGTAATGTCGTTTAGGTTTACAAAAGGAACATTCATTTCCTCGGCGATTTGTCGACACCATAATCCAAATGTTTCGTTCACTCGTGCAATGCGTAGAGGATTCTCCTTCGTTCGGGCATTGCGTGGCGTGAGCGACATGAGAATAGGTTGTGCCCCTAATACTCTACATTCCCTAATAAACTTACGCATATATTCGCCGTAGCTATATACAGTGTCTTGTACGCCTGTTTCTTTGATTATTACCACTAAAGAGTCGGTGGCACTTATACCTCGAAGAGTAGCACGTGCTCGGCCACTATCGAAAGGGCCGTTGTCGTTGTGGCCTAATTCGATGATGACGTAATCGCCAGGGCGAATACCCTTTTTTACTGCCGGCCACAGATATTTGTAAAAAGTACGGCTACTTGTGCCACCTAACGCGTGATTTTCAACGGTAATGTGTGCCTCATCAAAGTAATGCGGTGCAAAGAACCCCCATCCCCATTGACCGTTGTCACCATTGCCTTTTGTGCCTGTACGCATGGTGGAGTTCCCTACGAGA
>JAFOXE010000232.1 GCA_017425765.1 Paraprevotella sp.
TCCGACACGAAGCTTACGAGGCCTATAAGGCGCAGCGCGAAGCCACTCCGGAAGATATTCGTACCGCAGTACCCTATATCAAAGAAATATTGAAAGCCTATCGTATTCCCATTCTTGAGAAGGAAGGATTTGAGGCCGATGACGTAATAGGAACTCTGGCTACAAAAGCAGATAAACAAGGGATAAACACCTATATGATGACGCCCGACAAGGACTATGCGCAATTGGTAACCGAACACGTAAAAATGTTCAGACCCAAGTTTGGCGATAAGGAGTTCGAAGTACTAGGCGTGGCCGAAGTTTGCGCCAAATATGATCTTGAATCACCACACCAAGTGATTGATATGCTCGGTCTAATGGGCGATGCCTCGGACAACATACCCGGATGCCCCGGCGTAGGAGAAAAAACAGCCGTAAAATTGATTCAACAATTTGGTAGTATTGACGGCTTGTTAAACGGTGTTGACCAACTGAAAGGAGCGCTCAAAAAGAAGGTGGAAGAAAACCGAGAAAGCATCATTTTCTCGAGGTTCTTGGCTACAATTAAAACTGATGTGCCCATAGATTTAGACCTTGAACTATTGGAACAAAAAGAACCAGATACCGAAAAGTTACAAGCTCTGTTCGAAGAACTTGAATTCCGCACCTTAATGGAACGAAAATTCCGCAAGGAAACTGTAATACCAACAAAAAACACCCCAATACAAGGCAGCTTATTTGACGACCCGGTGGACAATCAACCAACACTTTTTTCTGTGCCCACCCTGCACAGTTACAACGAAAAAGAGGTTGACTACCGCTTGGTGCAAACCAATGAGGAGATAGAATCACTGATACAGATTCTATCGTCTGCAAAAACATTCTGTTTCGACACCGAAACCACAGGCACCGATGCCTTGTGTGCCAAGATGGTGGGCATGAGTTTTTGTGTAGAAGAAAAACAAGCCTTTTACGTGCCCGTATCGCCCACTGACGACGAAGAAGCCCTACGTATTTTATGCCGATTTAAGCCCATTTTCGAGAATACAGAAACCATAAAAATTGGTCAGAATATAAAGTACGACATCACTATTTTGCGAAACTATGACATTGAGGTAAAAGGAAATTTGTTCGACACAATGGTAGCGCACTACGTACTGCAACCTCATTTACAACACGGCATGGATTACATGGCCGAACAGTATCTGAATTACCACACCATTCACATTGAAGAATTGATAGGTGCTCGCGGAAAGAATCAGCGAAATATGAGCGAGTTAAGTCCTACGGAAGTGTATATTTATGCTTGCGAAGATGCCGACATCACCCTACGCCTGAAGAACGTATTGGAAGCCCAATTGAAAGAGGAAGGAGCCCTGGAACTATTCACTAATATAGAGATGCCCTTAGTAAAGGTGTTATGCCAAATGGAGCGTAACGGAGTGTGCATCGACGCCCGGGCACTAGCCGAAACCTCTCGTCTTTACACCACCGAGATGCTGAACATTGAACAAGAAATTTATGATCTTGCCGGTGGCGAATTCAACATTGCATCACCGAAACAAGTAGGTGAAATACTCTTCGAAAAACTTCGCATCGTAGAGAAGGCAAAAAAGACAAAAACAGGACAATATGTAACCTCCGAGGAGGTGCTTGAAAACCTACGAACCAAGCACCCCATTGTGGAGAAGATATTGGAACATCGAGGCTACAAGAAACTTTTAAGCACCTATATAGATAATTTGCCCAAATTGGTGAATCCACAAACCGGACACATACATACCTCGTTCAATCAAACCGTCACCACCACAGGACGATTGAGCAGCAGTAACCCTAACTTGCAGAACATTCCTGTGCGAAATGCCGAAGGGAAAGAAATACGCAAGGCCTTCATTCCGGACGAAGGATGTGAATTTTTCTCGGCCGACTACTCGCAAATCGAACTCCGCATCATGGCACACCTGAGCGGTGACGAGAACATGATTGAGGCCTTCCGCGAAGGGCACGATATCCATGCCGCCACGGCCGCCAAAGTATATAAAAAACCTATATCCGAAGTAACCAAAGAAGAGCGCAGCAAAGCAAAAACAGCTAATTTTGGTATTATCTATGGCATCAGCGTATTCGGTTTGGCCGAGCGCATGGGAGTGAGCCGAAACGAGGCTAAAGAGTTGATTGACGGTTATTTCCAAACCTATCCCAAGGTGAAGGAGTACATGAACCAAAGCATAGAATTTGCCCGCGAGAACGGCTACACCGAAACACTCTTCCATCGCCGCAGCTTCTTGCCCGACATCAATAGTCGCAATGCCGTTGTACGTGGCTATGCCGAACGCAACGCCATCAATTCGCCCATTCAAGGTACGGCTGCCGACATCATCAAGATTGCCATGGCACGCATCCACCGCCGGTTCATCAAAGAACAAATTCAATCGAAAATGATTCTGCAAGTTCACGACGAACTTAACTTCAGCGTCAAGCCGGAGGAACGAGACCAGGTGCAAAAAATCGTCATCGAGGAGATGGAACAAGCCGCCCAACTTCGTGTACCCCTGCAAGCTGACTGCGGATGGGGAAAAAATTGGCTTGAAGCCCATTAAAACACACCCTCGCCTCGCTCAAAAACACACGAGCATGTGGATGAAACGAGGCGTACACGAAAATATATTTAGACGAGCATGTGGATAGTACTTACATGCTCGTCTTTTTATAAGCGAGAATGTGAAGCCATTCTCGTTTTTTCTACGTATCTTTGCAGAGCATAAGTGCGCATATGCGCACACCAAAGTACATTAAGATTCAATTAAAACCACATAACTATGGCATTAAAAGCAGGTATCGTAGGTCTTCCCAACGTCGGCAAGTCTACCCTATTCAACTGTCTGTCAAGCGCTAAGGCGCAGGCAGCCAACTTCCCCTTCTGTACGATTGACGCCCAATTAGGCCAAATCTCCGTTCCCGACGAACGCTTGAATAAATTGGCCGAACTTGTACATCCCGGACGCATCGTACCTGCAA
>JAFOXE010000024.1 GCA_017425765.1 Paraprevotella sp.
ATCTATCCGGAGAATCCTAATCCTCGTGAAATCAATCGAGTGGTAAAAGCTCTACAAGATGGCGAATTGATTGTATATCCAACGGACACCGTTTATGCCGTGGGTTGCGATGCCTTGAATGTGCGGGCTGTGGAACGATTGTGCAAAATGAAAGGCATAGATCCGTCAAAAAATAATCTCTCCATAGTATGTTCCGACTTGTCGAATCTAAGCGAATATGCACAAGTGAGTAATGCCGTGTTCAAGGTGATGAAACGCAACCTTCCCGGTCCTTTTACGTTTATATTGCCTGCCGGACGCAAGTTGCCCAAGATTTATAAAAACCGAAAGGAAGTGGGTATTCGTGTGCCCGACAACGAGATAGCTTTGACTTTTGTTCGTGAATTGGGCTCGCCATTGCTTTCTATGTCGGTACGCGATGAAGATGAGGTAATGGAGTATAGCACCGATCCGGAACTTATTCACGAGAAGTATGCCGAACATGTGAGCATCGTGATTGACGGAGGTTATGGTGATTTTGAGCCTTCTACGGTGGTGAATGCCATGGATGATGAAATGGAAATTATAAGACAGGGAAGGGGCATTTTGCAATGAGATGGATATGGATAGTGTTGGGCACAATGTTCTTGTTGTTAGGTGTGTTAGGTGTTTTTTTACCTATACTACCCACTACACCTTTTTTATTGCTCTCAGCTGCCCTTTATTACCGCAGTTCGCCCACGCTTTATGCTAAGTTGATTCGTCACAAATATTTAGGCCCTTATATTTTAAATTTTAGGGAACATAAGGCCATACCTTTACGTGTAAAGATTATCTCTGTGTCGTTGGTTTGGCTCACGTTGCTTTATTGTGCCTTTGGAGTAGAAGGTCATTCGTGGATGCTAAGTGCTTTGTTTGTAGCTTTGGCCATTGCCATTTCGGCCTACATCCTACATTTTAAGACTTTGCGTTAAAGGGGATTTCCTTTCCGTAAAGTTATTTGTGCAAGTGTACAATCGTCAAAAACTATCTATATCCTTTACTTCTCGAACGGTTCGAACGTTGCTGTTTTCCATTGTGGCAAACTCGTATCCAAACACCCACGAGTACTTGACAACTCCTGTTGAACTTTGGTCTTTTCCGTTACCCATGTCGTTGTATGGACCAACAGATCCGTTGGAATAATAGCTGGCCACCATGGTGTAATTGCCGTTCCACCATTCTCTTGAGCCATACAAGTTCATGATGGCACCTTCGCGAACGATAGGAACTCGATAGCCTTCATTACATGGCGATTTACCGGCATCAAGATAACCTATTTTTAGATCTAAGTAGTTGTGGTTTTGCCCATTATAGGTTTCGTCTATTTCTAAGGTGCGCAGACTGCCCGTTTTGAAATACTTATAGGGACGTGACATTTCATCGAACTCATTGGTGGCCTCAAGTTCTACTTGTGAGGCTATAGGACGCAGTGAGTTTTCGTTTACATTGGAGAGGTCGAACACATAGATGCTATTGGAAGTAGCATTGGAAAGTATGTTGCCGTTGGCGTCTTCTATACGATAGTCTATCAAGTCGACGGGACGTGTTTCTGCATTTACTATAGCTGTTGCTGCTTCCGACTCGGTGGTATAGTGCATACCTAGATTGCGGAGGCAACGGATGGAGAAGGGCGAGTTGTATTTGCTGGCATCGCCCCATCCTTGCTCATCACGATAGCCACTAGTGGCAAAACCTTCTTCGGCCCATACCACCACGGGCTTATTACTACTATTCTTGGTACTGCTAATTACGTGACTTCTCCATTTATGGTATCCGGCATAGTTTCCGCTGGTGTATGTTCCTTCAAGGTACCCTTTTTCCTCAGGATATAGGTAGGCATCCTTATTAAAGAAACCATGTTCTCCGATGAAGATACCCGTAAGTTGTCCTAACGATGCGATATACCACTTCAACTCTTTAGCATCAATTCTCTTGTCACCGTTGTTATCGCGATTGCGTAGCAAGGTTGCGTATAGCAAACTTTTATAGTTGTTGTTTAGGATAGAAACAGGTCCTGTGGTTTCGTTGTAGTTTTCGTATTCAAGGAAGGTCTTCCAATTGTTTGTATGCGAAGTAAAGTTGTTGTTGGCTACAAGACCAAGTAGGCGTATTGTATTGCTTAGACCGTTGTCTGTTGAACTATTACCTTGGTCGCCGTTGTTGGTGGTGGTAGCATTCTGATAAAACCACAATTGGTTTTCTTCGGTTTCGTCTACAGCTTCCGTTCCCCAAGCAGTTTGTAATCCTTCTTTTTTTATGCTATAGGGTGTCTGGATGGAACGCTGGCGTATTGTGATGATGTTTTGCGTCATGCTACTCTCCATGTCGGAACTTCTAAGGCTTCCACTAAGTAGGTGTAGTAATCGGTTAGGCTGATTTACAAATTGTTTCCAGAGGTCGGTTGATGTGCTTCCGTCTATGGGGTGTTGTTCGTAGTAATTCTCATCTACAAAGATGGTGAGGGCCACTCCGGTTTGTGCACCATTCGATCTAAACAAATTCGATTCACCATTCTCGTATCTTCTTTTTTGCTCTTTCATGTAGCGAACGAACTCGTCTATGTTCATCAAATGTTTCTCATCTCCCAAGGTTTTATTCTCGGTGCCACCGGTTCTGTATTGGTCGCCCGGATACCATTGATTCTTCGTGTTGTATGTACCATTTGCGTTCAAAGGATTCACCATGAACCACACCCATTTGTAGTCATAATTGCTTAGGTTTCTATCATAGCCTTCATCCTCAGGGTCAAGGTTCTCGTTCAATTTGGGTGAGCCTTCCACACCAAAAGGTGTTCTTACGTACCACGACATGGTTTGAGAATCAAAACTCTGCACATCCACAAAGGTGGTAAACTGTTCGTAGTGAGCGTCAAACATTTTGATGGTTTCTTGCGTGGCATAGATATTGCCTGTAGCACCTGGTTGACGTTCGTTGTTCATGGTTACTTCAAGTTCTATGCTGTGCACACCCTTTATGGTGATGTTGTAAGTATAGTGTGTATTACGTTCTATGGAGTAGTTATTCAAGGCGGCAAAATCGGAAGTTGAACTGCTGTTGAAATCACCAAGGTGGATGTAGTAGGTTACATCTGCTCCAACCTCGTGTGCTCCGGCTTCAATATTGTCCGAATTTTCCATGGCCAAATAGCCTTTAAGAATTAGGTATGTAGCATTTTCAGGTGCAAATTCCCAAATATTTTTTACGTCATCTTCCTCTTGTGGCAACTCGAACATATAGGTTCCGTCCGAGTTCTTCTTACGTAGGTCACGTAGGTGGTAGCTGTTGGTATATCGTCCATTACCGATATTTTCTCCGGTGGCTGTAGAGGGAACTACATAGCGATTCTCCAGCATGTAGAACGAGAATGAGTGTTTTTGTGTAGCCTCGGCGCCGTAGGTATCGGGCAACGATTTCTCAAAACTTAGCTTTTGAGTATTAAAGTATCCGGTGATGTCGTCGTTGTTACCTTCATTCTCAACGATGAACGATCCCTTGGGCACGTTCATGATTTGCCATGATTCAGGGGTGAAGTCTTTAACCTTGATGTCCACATTTTGGTATTGCGATACACTTCCTGTTGCCGCCTTCACATTTACATCGATTTTTGCATCAAGTCGAGTTAGTTCGGCGGTGATGTTGTTGGTGGTTTGTCCGTTTATAGTTTGGCTGATACCGGTAGAAGTTACTGTTACGTTCTTCACCTCGGCCACCATAGGAAAGTATCCATATCGTGTAATTACTTCGCCATTCAGTGTTGCGGTTAAGTTTTGAAGGTCTTGTTTGGTACGTATTGTACCCAATTTTTCGGGCGATATGTTTACGGTATATGCATTGGCGTTTGCAATCAGATACAGTTCTCCATTCTCAAAACTTGGGGTCTTCATGCATAAAACACCGTGTGTATCGTTGGTAAAGTTGTCCGAGTTGGTATTGGTATTTGATGTTCTGTTCATCACATACCAGCACTCATTGGTTCGGTTAGCAACGGCTTCCAACACTTCTGCTTCCGTAGTTTTCTTTACCTCCTCATCGTTGCCGAAGTAGTGGTTGTATACGCATCTGTCGTTTACAAAAATGAGGGCATACAAGTCCAATACACGTGATTCTGCCACGTCGCCCAATGTAGAGCGCGTATTTACTTCAATCTTATCAAAATTTTTATGGCCGAAGTCCAATTGAATCCATGCGTCACCGTCATTCAATCGTCCTTTCTCCACCACATAGAGTTCTTCCTCTGTGCAAGTGCAGCAGAGAAGTGCGACGAGAAGTAGGCTGATATATTGTGTCCAAAGTTTTGTCATTACACGTTGTTTAGCAAAGTAGTTAGTGTGTGTCAATCAAACTCGATGTCGCCTTGCTTATTGTTCCAATCGGTAACATGGAAGTTGATGGCGTTTGAGTTTTCATTATACGATACTGTTACCAATACATTGATAAAGTCGTTGCGACGTATGAATGTAGTGGTTTGTGGCACACCGTTGATGATGGTTTCTAAGGGAATATTAAATTCTTTTGCTTCCAAGGTCTCGGACTCGCTTATGTTTTCCAGCGTGAGTGGATAGAATTTGAAACTCGTTTGATTTCTTCTGTTTCCGGTTATGGTGGTTCCGTTGGCGTACAGATAATAGCTTCCTTGAGAAATTCTTCCGTTGCTTGAGTTTACGGTCAGATTTTGAGAATATCCTAATGAAGCTTTGTTGTTACTGATGTTTATATACTTATCGTTTAGTACGGATTGTATGCGTATGGTCGAGCCTGAACGATATATAGACCATATAGCCTGTTGGTATTGTGTTTCGTCGAGTTGTGTTTCTGTAATGCTCGTACCTACAATTCCGGTTTCTGTGGCTGTTAGAAATTGGTTGTTGTTGCCGTAACCAATTAGATATAATCCCACGTTATAATCGGTGGGGGCATTTTGCGCTGAGCCTTTCACATAAGCCGTTTTAGTACTTGAACTGGTAATAGGATATCCTAGATTCAATGAGTACTTAAGCCCTTTTGTGTTTTGACATTCGTAAAGGTATCCGTCGAACACCACCTTAGAGTTTTGGGTGGTTCCCGTAAGATCTAATGGTGGCACTTGCAGAGGATTGTCGAGGGAGTAGGTGAAGGGGGTTAAGGCATCCGAGGATGATTCTGTGATGCGTCCGTTCGCTGTAGGGATGTGTGCATCGTCCACCGGTAGCAACGATTCGATGTTGTATCCGAAAAACGAATCTACAGATCCGAATTTGATGGAGTTCACATTTAAGTTATACTTTTCGCTTCTATTGACCACTTCGACTCTCAATCGAGCATAGGTGCGTAGCAATTCTCCACCAATGGTCATGCTGCCCGATGCCGGGGTGGTAATGTCTTGTACCAACGTTAGGGGTTGCGGTGTTTTGTTAACCACAAGGTCGGTTCCGGATTCTGGCAACTTATAGGCATTCAACTGAGTTACTATGCTTGCAATGTTGCTTCCTACTACTAAATTGTCCAGGTTGGGGAAGTTGACCAATCCGCTCCACGAGTCAATTGCCGAGTAGTTGGCCACAGCAATCATTTTATACGTAGTGCTTGGCTCCAGATTGGTAAAGGTGGCGCTTACCTCAGTTGTGTTTGTTGTGCCTCGTATCTCGCTGTCGAAATCCTTATATCCCACAAGGTTATAGTTCCCATCCACCAATAATATGGTTACTCTATATAAGTAGTCGCCATCCACAAGACGTTCGGCATCAGTCCATGTATTGTTGGTATTTTTGGGGTCGTCGCTAACGCCGCGTGTCAAGGCACGTGTCGAAGGCGTGCCCAACTTGATGGCCAGCATTGTTTTCTCTTTTTGTGCCGTCGTAGTTAGCAAATCTTCGTTCTGGCAGGAGCTGAAACATGACAATAGCACGCAAACCATCCCTAAGCCTAAAGCCATAAGATGGTTCTTTTTATGCATCGTTTGCAGATGTTTTTGTGTATCCTTCATGTTCATGCAAGTTGATTTAGAAGTTTATGTCGTAGGAAGAGTCTAGCTCGTTCCATTTCTTTATTCTCAAGGTAATGTGTAGTTCGTCATCATCGCGTACAGTAATGGTATAGATGTATTGTTTGCCGGGGGTAAATTGTGTGGTACCCAACGACACGTTGTACGCTTTGGTTGGAGTTGTCAAACTTATAGTGGGTGCTACGGCACATTCTTGTGGAATGATGAGAACATGTCCGTTGCTTACACAATATTCCGCGCCCATGGTTGTGGTGGTTCCTTGCGGAGTAGTGTAGGCCACAGCTTGTGTTGTGGCGTTGAAGTTGATGCCGCTATTTGCCCATGCATACAATTGGGTTGCGGCAGAAGTTTGCAGGTTATGCCAGCTATTTATGCTCACATTCGGTGTGTTGTATATTAGTCGGCCTGCGGTTTTTAGTTGTTTGTCTAGGTGTAATGAGATAAGGGAATTTGTGCGTTTAGATCCCTCTTCCATTTTGAATACAAACTTTAGGGTTGCCAATGCGTGTTGCATTTCCAAGGGTACGGCTTTTTCAAGATTCCATGTGTCGGTGTTAATTTCACGATAGGTCACCAAAAGGTCTTCTTGCAGTGTTTCCGTATTGTAGTCAATGTTCAAGCTTGCTGCATCAGCAGCTTGTGCCTTGTTTCCAATAGCGTTCATTGGGAAGAACGCTCTAAATTTGTATTGCGCATGGTTGTTCCAATAACGTGTATAGTCATGGTAGTTCCATGTGTTGTTTTCTGTCGCGGTGCAGGTCAGTGGGGTGTTGATGAATTCATGAAACACCTCACCATTGTGTGTGAAATCCCCCCATAAGCCAATCGCTTCTCCCTTTGTGATGCCAATCTGGTTCAGTTGGTCGTTCGATTCTATCAGCGAGCGGTTACCGCTCATGCCAGACACCGAGCTGACATGGCATCTGATGGGCATAACCGAGGTTTGCCATGAGTTTTCTTCTTGTTTCTCTTGGCATCCGTGGACTGCTGTTAACGCGATGCAGCAGGCTATGGCATATAGATTCCTCTTTAGCATGGGGTGATGTTTTGTTTTTGAAATCCCGGAGGGCCGGGGATTAAATGTTCAACCCTCCGGGATGTATATTTAGGCTTTGTTCTTACGATTATGGTACGGTGTAGATCAAAGTAGGCTCTTGATCCCAGTTTTCTATGCTAGGCTCAAAGTAGATAGCATTAGAGGTGCCGAAAGAAATACGGTAAACATATCTCTTACCCATTTCCCATTCAGAGACTTTAACTCCACCGTCTGTAGCAAAAAAGTTTAATTTGATAGGAAGTGTACTCGGCAATATCTTTTCAGAGGTTGTGCCTTTGTTTGTAATTTTTTCATAGCTTACAATAACCTCAGCATCGGCCGGAATAGTTTGTGGGATAAGCAGCACAGCACTGTTGCCCTTGGTGAACTGAAGCGGGTCGGTTTTAGGAACTTCGAATGTAGTGAAATTGGGTTCGTAGATGATGTATGCATTCTCAGACAAATTGCTCCAAGCAGGAGTTGCAGTTTCTGTGTACGCACCACCTGTTATAGCCGGAGTTTCTACGATACCTTGGCTGAAGTTGCCTTTTTTGTAGAATGAGCCTACCAACTTCACGTCGGTGATGTTGTAATGGATGTCTTCTTGACCTCTTTGAGCAGAGAACACGATGGAAGTCAAGGCGTGGTTAAACTTGAGCTTAACAGAAGAGTTACCGTTATTTGTTTTGTTCAAATCGTACACTCTGTCGCTGAACATCAAGTCGTACTGTTCGTTAGCATCATCGCGTGTTTCAAAACCGGTGATTTGCATACCTTCTGCGGTAGGTTCGATACTTTCTGCATCATCACCGGCATCTGATGGAGAATATGCAGCAAAGGCAAGTTGGTAGGTAGCTTCCGGCCAGTAGTGAGTGACGTTAGTATTCCAGTAGCTAGAATTATTGGCGGGATCACTGTTTACAGCCTCTTCACCTGTAGCGGCAAAGTAGTTTGCAGCGTTTGTAGAGTTGGTCCAGCCATCGAAACTGCCGGTGTACGATTTACAGTAAACCGTAAAATTCTCGCTTGATGGATACTTCGTACCGTCGATTTCACCTGTCATGTGTGCTTTGGTCTGGCTGTTCATTACCGGTGCACCAAACATAAGAGGTTGTTGTGCGGTTTCCACTACGTTTTGGTTCTCGTCGTTTACGCAGCTTGACAATGCTAAGCCTGCCAATGCTACAAAGATAAATGACTTCTTCATAGTTTTTTTGTTTTGGTTAATAAAAAGGTTTTTAATTGGTTAATAATGTTTTTCTTTGTTTTTCTTCTTTTTGTTTTGTTTCTGTCTGTTTATTTAAAGTTTGAAATCTTCTTTTTTTATTATTGTTTAGCTGATGGTGAATCCGCTTTCTATTTGTTCCCAATTGTTTATACCCGGTCGCATACCTCCTTCCAAGTCTTCACCTTCGGGTGGTTTAATCTCGATGGTTTTGTCGATGATGATCCATTGATTGTCCCTCACCATGGGGGTGTTGAACATATCCGTCACTCGGATGGTTTCGGTTTGCACCGTGTTGTTTCGGGTTTTGAATTCAAAGGTGATTTCTATGTATCCTTCCACATCCGGTAATTTTCCAAAGGTGTTGAAGTAGGCATATGCCACCGTTACATCCTCGGCCGCGCGGTTCTTGGTAAAACCGTTGCGCAAAGGGAAATACACGGTGGCCACGTTATCGGCCATCAGGGTGCGATCGTGCAAACGGGTAGAACCGGCCATACCGGTTATCAAGGCTACAGCAGATTGCACATACTCTACGCCTTTTACGTTCACTTGCATATAATATGTTTTTACCACACTTGTAGCCGTGGGATGTGTGCCACGATGTGTTTTTAAGGTGTCGATTCCCGGTACATCCTTCAGCTCTACGTTCTCAATGGTAGAAACAAATACGTGGTCGGGTTCGTAGCGAATCACCTCTTTGGGGTCGTTTCCATTGGCACGTACACTTTCAAGTTTTGCTTTTTCTGCTGCGTTGATGGGGTTGGTGTAGACCTCCGTTGTACGGAACGAGTTTGGATTTTTTATGTGTGCCGATTCGGTGTCGAAGTTGTAGGCCATAAGGTTGTACACACCTGGTTTGCCCGATAAGAACCCCTGCAGATAATTGCCACGAGCATCGCTTCCGCTCTCGTGTAGATACTCTTCGCTCATAAGCGCTCCGCTTGTGGGGTTGCATAGGGCTACACGCATCATGCGTGGTGTGCGATACTCGGGCTTGTCCTTGCTTTCGTCGTAAAATCCGTAATTTACGTTGCGCAAGTGCTCGTCCAGATAGATGCGCACAAAATGCTTGCG
>JAFOXE010000233.1 GCA_017425765.1 Paraprevotella sp.
GGATGCGGTGATAGCAATTAGAATGCTTCTGTTTGAGAATGTTTGATAATTTTTCATGTTTTTGTGTTTTATTTTTGTGTTTGTGTGTGTGATGTGTCAATGTTGTTTGTGTGTTTACAGTGCTATTTGTGCTATGTGATAAGCAAGCCATGCCATTAAGTAGGCCAATCCTGTGGTATATCCCGCTGTAAACAAACCATATTTCCAACTTCCTGCTTCTTTTATAACCGCCACGATGGTTGCTAAGCATGGGAGGTATAGTAGAGCAAAAACCAAGTAACTAATGGCTGATTCCGGTGTAATGTTTTGCGACATCACCCTGGCCAATCGCGTTTGTGAGGCATCGGCAACGGTTTCAGCGGTCGCATCGTCTTCAGAACATTCATACAAAACTCCTAGTGTACTTACCATGAGTTCTTTGGCGCCTACACCGGCAAGGATGCCTACACCCATCCGCCAATCGTATCCCATAGGACTTAGAACAGGCTCCATGGCATGACCAATTTGTCCCATGTACGATTGTTCTTGTTGCTGTACCGGTGTCATGGTGTCATCGCCTTGTGGGAAGTAGCCTAAGGCCCATATAATAATGCTTGCAATAAGTATGATGCCTCCCATTTTGTGTAAATATTGTCTACCTTTCTCCCATGTGTGACGTAGTACTCCATGGGTACTAGGAAGACGGTAGGGAGGTAGTTCCATTACATAGTTGGTTTCTTCCTTCTTCATATACATCTTACTCATAACCCATGCCGAGAGCATAGCCATGAGGATGCCCAACAAATACAGTCCTAACATAACGGTGGTGGCATGAGCGGAAAAGAAGGCTCCGATGAAAATAATATATACCGGGAGTCGGGCACTGCACGACATCAAGGGCACCACCATCATGGTGAGCAGACGACTTTTTCGGTTTTCAATGGTGCGTGTGGCCATTACTGCGGGAACATTGCATCCAAAGCCCATAATCATAGGAATGAATGATTTTCCGTGCAAACCAATTTTATTAAAGAAGGGGTCGGCCAAGAGGGCTGCACGAGCAAGGTAACCGGTGTCCTCGAGGATGGAAATCAAAAGATACAATATAAGAATGTTAGGTAAGAAGATGATGACACCGCCTACGCCACCGATAATTCCGTCAATGATTAAATCGCGCATCATACCCTCAGGCATGTGGTTCTCTACTTGTTCGCCAAGCCAACCTACAAGCATGTCAATCCAGTCCATAGGGTATTGACCTACTGTAAATGTAGCCCAAAAGATGAAAGCCATAAGAGCAATAAAAAGAGGGTATCCCACCCAACTTGCTGCGAATACCTTGTCGAGCAATCGTGTGATGCGAGCCGATTTCCCTTCACGACGGGTGTAAATGCCGCTGATGAGGTTGCGAATTTGAGTATATCGTTCTTTGTCATCGTCTTCACGTGAGTGGCACGGACATTCGGTTGTGTTTTTCTCTTCTTCGCTAGGTATATGGCTAGCACACGAAGGGCACGATGTTTTTTCTTCTTTGGGCTTATCTGCCAATGCGATGGCGGCACGCAAAAGTTCTTCTATTCCTTCACCCGAACGAGCCACGGTGGGAACAAAAGTGATTTGCATGCGTTCCGATAGTTTTTTTACGTTGATTTCGCTCTTAGAATTTATGAACTCATCATACATGTTGAGCGCTCCTACTATAGGCAGATGGCGTTCTTTGAGCTGCAAAGTGAGCAAAAGATTGCGTTCCAAATTGGTTGCATCCAGTACGTTGATGACGGCGTCGATATTACTATGTTCCAATTCGTACGATACATAAGCCTCCTCCGGACTGAAAGCACGTAGTGAATATGTTCCCGGTAGGTCGATGATGCGGATGCGACGACCTTCAAAGGTCATGTTACCCACAGCACTGCGTACCGTTACACCACTATAGTTCCCTGTACGTTCGTGGCCGCCTGAAGCTGCGTTGAATAATGAAGTTTTACCACAATTAGGATTGCCCACCAATGCAATGGTTATTTCGCCTTCTTGGCGTTCTGGTGATTTCTTGGACGAGCATCCTCCTCCACATCCCGGACAACCACCTCCGGTACCACAAGTGGTGCACGAGGGCATAGGAATGTTGATAGGTGTAGAAATCGGAGTTCTTACTTCTTCAGTTTTTTCTATTATGGTGTGAGGTTCGGTACCCACAGGTGCTTTGAGTGATACTATGATTTGTTGAGCCTCATTTTGGCGCAATGCAATTTTACTACCAAGTAGTTCATAAACTATAGGGTATCCTAATGGGGAAGTATATAATTTTTTTACTTCATGTCCGCGAATAAAGCCCATTTCACTTAAACGGGCACGTAGAGCACCTCTCCCTTGGATTTGGGTGATGTAAGCGGTTTGTCCTTTGTTTAACTCTGCAAGTGTCATCATCGTATGTTAGTTGTGTATATTAAAACCGACTGCAAAGTTATTGCACATATTCCTACTATGCAATACCCAAAAACAATGATTTTTTTGCACCGTTTTTAGGGATGTTTTTGTTCAGTAAAGGTGTAAAAAGAAGAGGATCTAATGATTTTTAGGTATGGATGTAATGATGGGTATACCTAAATGTTGTTATCAATAGGAAGGGAATACGTCGTGGCACTCCTTGCTGATGGCAATACATTCCATTTCTACAAGCCATTGGGGGCGACAAACCGGAGCCAAGAGAAATACTTTGGGCGTGTGAGGGAATCGTTCTTCAAACATTGTTTTCACCACATCATAGTCGGCTGTGTCGCGAAGGTACACCAACATATGAGCTACATCGTCGAATGAAGAATTTCCTTCCTTCAATAAAGCATCTACATTATCCCACATACGTTGTGTTTGTTTCACGATGTCGCCAATATGAACCACCTCACCTTGGTTGTTGATACTTGCCGTACCGCTTATAAAAAGATGTGCACGATCGGCGTAGGAAATCTTCACCCCACGTTCAAAAGTCACGCCATATTCGTAAGTGGGATTTAGATGTGTGCGAGCATATAGGTACGTTACTTGCTCCGGACATAAGCCTTTTATAGCATACGAGTCGAGGCGCACCAAATCGTGGGGCTGAGCACCATTTCCTTGTATGCCGGTGCTGGCAATGTAATGAGTTTCTGGAGTAAGCCCATGTTGGATGAAATAATCCTTGCGTGCTTTCACTACGCCAGCATAGTGTATGTCTACGTCGTGAACGAAGAACCATGTTCGTTGACAATTTTCGGCCAACGTCATTTGGTGACGTTCCAAATCGGATACATAACTTTTAAGGATGGTGTCGGTTTGGGTCGCAGAATCCTCGCCTTCTGTGTGGTAATTTGCATGCCAAACGTGGGTGAGTCCGTTATGTGGCCATACGGTTTCCGTGGCCCCACAGGAGGCTGGTTGTGTGGTGGCAGTATTGCTATCTACGGCTAAGACCCATAAGGCAATCTTTGTGCCATCGAGTGGTGGTTGTCCTACCCATGCTGTGGCGCAAGTGTTATCGGTGGCAATTTGGGCTTCTAGAAGAGCACTTTGATTGGCCGGATCACTAAGGAAAAAGCGTCTGAACAAAGGTTTGAAGGCACTAAGTTCATCTACCTTCCACAGCTCATCGTATGCTTGCGTAATTAACAATAGGCTTTCGTGAAAAGAACGTTTGGTATTCATGATGTGCAACATCACGTGCAATTCGGATGTACCTTGTGTGGAGCAGAAGGTGTAAACTTCGGCACGAACGGCATTTTGGGCGCAAAGGAATGTACGTGTATTCATGAAAAGTAGTTCTTCTTAGGGATTGAAAGCCTTCTTTTTTCTCCTTCGAGAGGAGTATATAATGATGTTGCAAAGATAGCCTTTTTTTGTTTTATTGTGCAAGTGAGCTTTACAAAAAACTACGGAACATGTGTTGCACACGTCGACTAAAATCTATTACTTTGCGACAACTATTTCAAAACAATGAAGGTATGACAGAGAAATACAAAGCAACCGACCGAATAAGCGACGTCATCAGCGACGACTACCGCCTGCTCCAGGTAATTAGTAGGTTTGGTATGACGTTGGGCTTTGGCGATCAGAATGTTAGCGAGGCTTGTACGGTAAATGGTGTCGACATCCCGACTTTCTTGGCTGTGGTGAACTTCATTAAATCGGAGGGACGAGCAAACATTGGTGAGTTGGTAGAGGAGATTTCTGTATCGGCTCTAATGAAGTATCTTACTTTGTCGCATTCTTATTTCGTGGATTTTCGCTTGCCGGCCATTCGACGTAAACTTATCGAAACCATCAATTGCTCATCCGGAAATCATGTTGCTTTCTTGATTTTGAAGTTTTACGATGAATTTGCAGCAGAGGTAGGTAGACATATGAGTTATGAGAATAACCATATACATACTTATGTAGAGAATCTCTTGAATGGCAAACTTCCGTCCGATGGAATTGATATTAATGCCTTGCAGCATCAACATGGAGATAACCATACCCAAGTGGAGAAGAGTTTGTCGGAGTTAAAGAACATCATCATTAAGTACAATCCTCGTGAGAGTAATGGTCAGTTGCTCAACGATGTATTGATGGATGTATACATCATGGAAGAAGATTTAACGAGTCATTGCCGTTTGGAGGATACCCTATTTGCAGAGGCTGTACATCTGTTGGAAGAGAGTTGTAGAGCCCGTGAGAACTTTGCTGCGACAAACGAGAATGGCGACGAGGCCATTGTGAATACATTCGATGGTCTTACCGATAGAGAGAGGGAGGTAATCGTGTATGTAGTCAAAGGTTTCTCGAATAAAGAAATTGCAGAGAAAATGTTTTTGTCGGTGAACACGATTATGACCCATCGTCGCAACATCAGCAGGAAACTTAGAATACATTCCCCC
>JAFOXE010000234.1 GCA_017425765.1 Paraprevotella sp.
CTTGTGTCGTAGTGGGGGATTCTGTATGAAATACAACAGAGTGCCGTTACACTGAGTTTGTTGTTTTAGGCTTTTATGCGCTCGATGGTTTGAGCACGATCAGGACCAACCGATAAGATGGTGATAGGAGTTTCCAACTCATCTTCAAGGAACTTGATGTAATCCTTGAATGCTTGAGGGAATTCTTCCTCAGAAGTCATCTTGGTAAGGTCGCATTTCCATCCCGGGATTTCCTTGTACACGGCTTCACATCCTTCTGTCTCGAATGGCATATCTTCAAGAATCTCGCCATTCTTCTTATAAGCTACACATGCTTTGATGGTGTCGAACGTGTCAAGAACGTCGCTCTTCATCATGATGAGTTGCGTAACACCGTTTATCATAATAGCATATTTCAAGGCTACCAAATCCACCCAACCGCAACGGCGATCGCGTCCGGTTACTGCACCATATTCGTTACCGATGCGACGTAGCGTGTTTCCGGTTTCGTCGAAGAGTTCAACGGGGAACGGGCCGGCGCCCACGCGGGTGCTATAGGCTTTGAATATACCATATACTTCCTTGATGACGTTTGGACCGATACCCAATCCGGTGCATACGCCACCGCTAGTGGTGTTAGAAGAACTTACAAACGGATAAGTTCCGTGGTCGATGTCCAACATAGTGCCTTGTGCTCCCTCGGCCAAGATGCTCTTGCCTTCGCGAAGATACTTGTTGATTTCCACCTCGGTGTCGGTTAGAGGGAATGTGCTCATGTATTCAATACCCTCTAGCCATGCCTTTTCCTCCTCTGTAATATCGTATTCCGTGAAGTTAAGGTCGCGCAAGATTTGCTCGTGGCGTGCCTTAAGGGCATTATATTTCTCCATGAAGTTCTCGAGGATGTCGCCTACGCGAAGACCTGTGCGACTTGCTTTTTCGCTGTAGGTAGGGCCAATGCCTTTTCCGGTTGTGCCTACCTTATTCTTGCCCTTAGCAGCTTCGTAAGCACGGTCGAGTACACGGTGAGTAGGTAATATTAAGTGTGCACGTTTGCTGATGTGTAAACGGCTCTTTAGATCGTAACCTGCGTTCTCCAACTCTTTGGCCTCAGCCATAAAGAGGTCGGGAGCAATCACGCATCCGTTGCCGATTATGTTTATCTTGTCCTCAGCAAAGATGCCTGAGGGGATGGAGCGTAGCACAAACTTCTTGCCTTCAAAGATAATTGTGTGGCCGGCGTTAGGTCCTCCTGCAAAACGTGCAACCACATCGTATCGTGGTGTAAATACGTCTACTACTTTTCCCTTGCCTTCATCGCCGAAGACGATGCCCAAGAGGGCGTCTACTCTACCTTTTTTCATTTCTCTTCTTCTCTGTGTTATGTTTTTTTTGTTTTCTACTATTTGCAGTTTCGCACTTATTGCAAATGCCATAGATATAGAAGGTTTTGTGTGAGGGCGTAAATCGCGTTGTGGAAAGACCTTCGATGGCTTTGTCTAAAGTGGCGTTGTGAAACTCCTTGATGCTGCTGCATTGCGAACAGATTCGGTAGCACTTCGTGCGTTTGCCGTCGATGCGCTCGAATTGACATGCGTGTGGCAACTGATGTTTCATCAACAAGCTGGCTTGCACCAGGAGTTCTACATTGTTGTAAAGAGTGGCACGGCTCACTTGAAACTTGATTTCATTCGTCATCTTCTGCAAGAGCATTTCTATGGTAAAGCTACCTTGAATGCTGTAGCATGCTTTCAAAATCTCGTAGCGTTCGGGCGTTTTTCTCATCCCGTTGCTTTCAAGATATTCTGTCAGTTTGTCGCAGACTATGTTCTGAATGTTGTTCGCGTTCATGAAACGTGGTATACTCCTCTTAACTTCGCAAAGATAATCCTTTTTATGCAAAGAGCGAGTGAAACTTAAGCAATTTCGCTCAAAAGTTACGAATTTAATGAGCGGCTTAGTATAATCTCGCCTTTATTCCAATTGGTTTCGCTCTGGTTCATAAACTTCTGGATGGCCGATATGGCGGCACGCTTGATGTGCAAGTTGCTGTGGTTCAGTGCACATTCTACTTGATCGAGAAATTCGTTTTCTGCTCGTTCGTTCATGGCAATATCTTGCATAAGCAAGCGTGTGATGAGCAGTAGACCGCAGAGCAAAAACATTTCTCTCTCGTCCGCCATCCACTCAAATGCTTTTTGTGCAGCCGAGGGCATACGACAAAAAAGGTGCATGGTGGTGAGTTGGGCCAATTCGGCCGTAGGCATGGTTTCTACCCAAATATCGGCAATTTCGGGGTAGAAGGTGGCTTCGGGTTGAAGAATTCCTGCCAGGATTTTACATTCGCGAGCATTCTCCTTCCATAAGGCTTGCGCCAAATCGTGGTCGGATGGAAACTCAGTTGCAATTTGTTGCAGACGAGGCAGCTCCACGCCGAAGTTTAGTTTGTAGTTTATACCGCTTTCTCGCATTCGTGCTGAGGCCAC
This sequence comes from Paraprevotella sp., assembly GCA_017425765.1. Lineage (GTDB taxonomy): Bacteria > Bacteroidota > Bacteroidia > Bacteroidales > Bacteroidaceae > Paraprevotella. The sequence continues at coordinate 2,466 of JAFOXE010000234.1, forward strand.
TCCGTTCATAGAGGTCCTAAGCTCTTTTTTGATGTCGCGTAGGATTTGTTGAATGTCCATGGGCTTATTCGTTTATGAAGGGGAGGGTTCCATAGTCGCGACTGTAGCGCAACATTTGTGCGTCGTAGGCTTCGTCGTATGTGATGATGATGTCGGTAATATTGCCTGCCGCATCAACTACCGGTGTCATTACAGGGTTGATGAATCCCTTATACGGTGCAAGATTAAGTCTCTTGTAGCGCTCCAAAATCTCTGCATGTAGCTCGGGATTTACTTTTACAGCGTACTGTTCAACAATTTTTTGTGCTGCGTTGTAGTCGCCTTCGCTCTTAATACGTTGAATTTCGGCCAACAACTTACCAAAGAGTTCTCTCAGTTTTTTGTAGTCGTTGATGCGGATGTAGGTTTTGTCGTTTTCGCGAACCCATTCCACCACACCTTCGGCCTGACCCTTTTCCATCGCCCAGTTAGCGATAAGAGCTCGGTTTCTCATGTGCGCTTCCTCAATATCGTTGCCCGGCTCGATGCGCACTAATTGAGTCATCAAACCGTTGAGCATATAGGTGAAGTACTGCGACTTATAGGCTTCGGGATTAGGAGTAAGACCTAGTTCTACCATCTTGTCATCTGCCATATAATATAGCCCGAATAAGTCGGCACGGGTTTCTTCGATAGTTGAGCCGTAGGCTTTCAACGTATCAGGGTCTACACCCGGAAGCAATTGGCCGCTGCCGTGGCCAAGACATTCATGAAGGTCGGTGTGCAAGTCGTCGCATAGGTCGCCATATTTTTCAATAAGTTGTAGTGTGGCCTTGTCAGAGCAAAATTCTTGCATGAAGCCATTTCCGTGTGCCGCTTTGCTGTAGGCCTCGGTAAGGTTGCCAATGGTAACGCTCTTGCTTCCGTGCTCGGCGCGCACCCAGTTTGAGTTGGGCAGGTTGATACCGATTGCAGTGGCAGGATATAAGTCGCCGCCCAACATGGCAGCAGTGATAACTTTAGCTGAGATACCCTTACATTTGCTTTTCTTGAATCGAGGGTCAACGGGAGAGTGGTCTTCAAACCATTGTGCATTTGCACTCATCTTCTCGGTGCGAAGGGTTGCCTTCTTGTTCTTGAAGTTGGTCAAACCTTCCCAACTTGCTTTCATGCCCAAGGGGTCGCCATAACTTTCTGTAAATCCGTTTACAAAATCCACATCGCCGTCTTGCTCTTGCACCCACAGGATGGTGTATTGGTCAAAGGTTTTAAGGTCACCTGTTTTGTAGTACTCAATAAGGGTACGGATAACGGATTCTTGACGTGGGTTTTCGGCCACATCGGCAGCCTTTGCCAACCAATAAATCACTTTGTCGATGGCTGTACCATAAAGACCACCGGAGCGCCAAACCTTTTCTGTGAGCACACCGTTTTCCTTTACCAAGCGACTATTCATACCCCACATGAGTGGCTGTTTGTTGTTTGGATCCTTCATGGCGTTGTAGAAGTCTTCAGCTTCTTTTTGTGTTACGCCTTCGCCATAGTAGTTGCATGCAGAGGTTAGCACAAGGTCCTCACCAACTGCTTGGTTCACACGCTTAGGTTGTACTTTGGGATCGAATACGACCGGAAAAATCTCGTTGCAGAACTCATCTATACTTTGCCCTTCGGCTAGGGGAAGCAGCTTGGTGTCTACTTCGTGCAGAGCCTTGCGCAAGAACTCTTGCGAGAAGTTCGGAATAAACTTGTCGCAACCATAATGGTGATGGATACCGTTGGAGAACCAAACACGCTTCAAATAGCAGGTAAGTTCCTTAAAGTCGGTGGTGCTTTTGTCACCTTCCCACTGAGTGTACACGGTTTCAAGCATTTGTCGGATGCGTAGGTTGTACTTCCCGTTCTGGTCCCACAAGATGTCGCGGCCCGAAAGTGTAGCTTCTGATAGATAGTACACGAGTTTTTTTTGTTGCAAGGTGAGCGTTTCAAAGTCTTGAACTTTATATCTCAGCATTTGCAAATCGGCAAATCTCTCGTCGTTGTATTTGAAATCTTCGGCAGCAGATGGGGCTGTCAGTGCTGTGGACATTAGAGCCATAGTGATAAGTTTTTTACAGTTCATTGCTTTCTATTCTATTCATAAAATGTGACAGGGGATAAACTTACAATGTAAGAAATTATCCCCTGCTTATAGTTTAGTTCTTATTTTTTATTTTTTAGTATTTTGTTGTGCTAAATGGTTCATGCGGTAGGCACGTGGTGTGATGCCTTCGTGCTTATAGAATGCGGCGTAGAACGACTGACGATTGGCAAAGCCAACCATTGCCGAAATCTCCTCCATCGTTTTGTTGATGTAGCGCTTGTCTACAAGCAAATACATGGCGTCCTTGATGCGAAATTCGTTCACCATATTTGCGTAATTTTGTCGGAATCTTACGTTCACTACGGCGCTGATATAGCGAGTGTTGGTGTTCAAATCCGTGGCCAATTGCTTTGCTGTGTAATTGGGATCTCGGTATTTTTTCTTCGCCACGAACATTTCCAAAATTTTCTCGTACAATTCGTCCATTAGATCTGCGCGGATCAGTTGCCTGTATGCCGCATTTTTTTCTGTTTTCTCCTTGAGATTGTACTTTGCCATTGTGCTCCTTTTGTTTTGTGTGTATATGTTGTAATGTTTTTCCTACTTCTATTCTTATAATAGAAAGGAAGAGGTTGTATTTTATTCATGGGCAAAGGTAATGTATTTTCTCTATAATTAAAAGAATATTACATGCTCGTAAAGATAAAAAAGGTTAACTTTGTACGTAAATATATCACGACAAAATAATGGGTAATATTTACAGCGTTTTGAAGCAATATTTCGGCTATGAAAGTTTTCGTCCGTTGCAGGAAGACATCATTGCACACGTATGTGCCGGTGGTGATGCTATGGTGTTGATGCCTACGGGTGGCGGTAAGAGCTTGTGCTATCAGATTCCGGCCTTGGTGCGACCCGGAACGGCGGTTGTCATTTCTCCGCTCATATCCTTGATGAAGGATCAAGTAGAGAATCTGCGTGCGATGGGAGTGTCTGCCGCAGCTTTGAATAGCGCCAATAGCGAAAGTGAATGTGTTAAGATTCGTCAGCGATGCCTGGACGGAAATATTCGTTTGCTCTACATTTCGCCCGAACGCCTACTGACGGAAATTCCGTTTCTGCTTCACGATATGAACATATCATTATTTGCGGTGGACGAGGCGCATTGTATTTCGCAGTGGGGCCATGATTTCCGTCCGGAGTATACACGGTTGGGAATCCTCCGACAAGAATTTCCCGATGTACCGGTGATGGCATTGACTGCCACGGCCGATAAGGTTACACGACAGGATATTCAAGAACAGTTAGGACTGATGCAAGCACGTGTGTTCATTTCTTCGTTCGACCGTCCTAATCTCAGCCTTGATGTGCGTCGTGGAATGTTGAAGAAAGATAAACTGAAAACCATCCTCGAGGTGTTGGACCGTCATCAACACGATTGTGGAATCATTTATTGTATGAGCCGAAAAAATGCCGAGATGGTGGCCGATTTTCTTACATCTAAAGGCGTGCCCACGGCGGTGTATCATGCCGGGCTCAGTACGGCTGAACGCGACAAGGCGCAGGAAGATTTCGTAAACGACCGTGTTCGTGTGGTGTGTGCAACGATAGCTTTTGGAATGGGCATCGACAAGTCGAACGTGCGCTTTGTGGTTCATTATAATTTACCAAAAAGTATAGAAGGCTTTTATCAGGAGATAGGACGTGCCGGACGCGATGGTCTGCCATCCGAAACTCTATTGTTTTATTCGTTGGGCGACATCGTGCAACAAGTTAAATTTGCTCAGGAAAGTGGTCAGCAAGACATCAATATGGAACGTTTGCATCGCATGCAAGAGTATGCCGAGGCGGGCGTTTGTCGTCGTCGAATTCTGTTGAACTATTTTGGAGAACCGTCGGATACCAATTGTGGAAACTGCGATGTGTGTCGAAATCCGCCTTGTCGTTTTGATGGCACTCTGTTGGTGCAAAAAGCGCTTAGTGCCGTGGTGCGCACAGAGCAGCAGGCCAGTATTCACACCGTAATTGATATTTTAAGGGGAACGTTCTCGGCCGAGGTTTCGAAACATCGTTACGACCAATTGAAAACCTTTGGGGTGGGGCGTGAGGTTTCGGCCAAAGATTGGTCGGATTACCTCCTTCAAATGATGCAATTGGGATATATAGAAATAGCCTACGACGAGAACAACCATCTGAAAATCACCGAAAGCGGCAGTAATGTGTTGTATGGGCAACAACGTGCCGAACTGTGCGTCATTGTGCGCGAAGAAAAGCAAAAACCGGCACCGAAGAAGAAGGAAAAACCGGTGCAGGTGCGCATGACGTGGGGTGAAGTAGACAAGGTGGAAACATCAAAATTAGAGGAGGATGAAACCCTTTTCGAAGCTTTACGCGAACTGCGTAAACGTTTGGCCGACGAACAAAGTATGCCTGCTTACATCATCTTGTCCGATAAAGTATTGCATTTGCTAAGTTCGTGTAAGCCCACCACCATCGAGGCTTTTGGAATGATAAGCGGAATAGGCGAATATAAGAAAGAGAAATATGGAGAGGTGTTTGTAGAAGCGATCAAGAATTTCCTCAAGTAATTCACTTCTTGCTGGCCTTCAATTTGTCTTGCAGTTCCGGACGGGGAACTCCCAGCTCAATGGCTTTTTCGAAGGCTACATAGGCCTCCCGTTTCTTGCCCTGCATCAGATAGATGTCACCGCATAGCACATAAATCTCGGCATCGTTGGGAGTCTTCTTGGCGGCTTCCTCCAAATCGAGCAAAGCCAAATCCAGCGCCTCCATATCCACCTCCAGTTCAGCCCTTGC
>JAFOXE010000235.1 GCA_017425765.1 Paraprevotella sp.
GGTGTAGAGATTGAAGAAGAGCCGATTTGGGTGCCTGAACGCGGAGAAAAGACCGTGCTGGACTTTAAAGATGTAGTTGGCCAGGAACAGGCAAAGCGTGCTCTGGAGATTGCTGCAGCCGGAAGTCACAATATTTTGCTCATAGGCCCTCCTGGATCGGGCAAAAGTATGCTCAGCAAACGGTTACCGTCGATTATGCCGGATATGACTTGGGAGGAGTCGCTGCAAGTTACTCAGATATATTCTGTATTAGGTCAACTTCGATTGCCGTACTTAATGCTTACATCCTGAAATCTCAAAATGTTTTGCTGTGCGTTGTATTGAAACAAACTTTTGGCATCAAGCACCTTTAGAGGCAAGTCTGTTATCCATTGTTTCAAGTGGGCAGGTAGAACTTCTCCCGATGTCGTTGCTTGTTGTGCCAGAAACTCGTCGCGTGTGACTTTTGGACATACTTCGAGATTATCCACGTGTATGATGTGGGTGATATATGGTGGAATATAGTCCGTTTTGGACAATACTAATATGATTTGAAGACCGGTTTCTTCAATCAATTTGTGCAATAAATCGGACAATTGTTGTCGTGTTTGTGCATCCAAGCCGATGAAGGGGTTATCCATGATGAGCATACGCGGTGCCGAAAGCAATGTACGTGTCAATTGAAATTTACGCAGCTCTCCGCTTGATAAAGAGATGATGTACTTATCAAGTAGTGTTTCAAGATGAAACATTTTGTAGAGCGTGTCGCGCAAATTTTCTCTTTGTACTTTTGCTTGAGCTTTAGCATCTTCGTCCAGTCCGAAGCCCACGTTCTTATCTGCTGCATGATAGGCTTGATCCAGCAAGTCGCCCGCCGTTGGTGTTTTCTCGTCGATGTCGTGCAGGTTCCAACGCTGCTGGTAGTAATATGTTGTGTCGCTATCGCCGTATGAATCTCTAAATGTGATGTATTTTAGATTCTCGCTTACCAATTTTAGAGGTGATGGTGTAAAGTCGTAATGCACCTCGTTCATCAATAAGGGATAACGACCGATTATAATGTCTACCAATCTTGATTTTCCTGCAGCATTGTTGCCCGTAATGGCAATTTGTTCGCCTGCAAGAATTTGTAGATTGACGGCGGAACTCATCCTTTTTAGTGGGTGGCGGGGTACGCCGTTAACTATCTCAATGATTTTTTGCATAGTGCGTGTAGTTAAGTGTTTCCTTTGATTTTTCCGGGATTTTTACGAGCAAAGTCTTTCCAGCTGGTGTAGGCCTTTGTGGTTTGCGGACGGTCGGATTGCAAGTAGTGACAATAGGCAGCCGCTAAACCGTCAGTAGCATCCATATACGGTAATAACGACTCGTTGGGGATGTTCAGAATGCGTTGCAGCATGCCGGCTACCTGTTCCTTGCTGGCCTGACCATTACCGGTTCTGGCCATTTTAATCTTCAAAGGAGCGTATTCGGTTATTGGTATGTCACGATGGATGGCAGCAGCCATGGCAACTCCTTGGGCACGACCAAGTTTGAGCATGCTCTGCACGTTCTTGCCAAAAAACGGTGCTTCGATGGCCATTTCGTCGGGCAAATATGAATCAATTAAACCGGTGATGCGTTCAAATATGCGGCCCAACTTAAGGTAATGATCCGTATATTTGCGTAGGTCGATGACGCCCATCGTAATCATTTCGGCTTTTCGACTCTGAATGCGTAGTACACCGTAACCCATGATTGTGGTTCCCGGGTCGATGCCCAATATAATTTTTTCTCCTGTGCTTTTCGCCATGAGTTTACGATTCTTCAATGACCTCCATCAGAGTAGTGAAACCGACAACCTTTTCGTCGAACATCTTGAGCAATTCGGCATTCAACTGTGCGCCTTGCTTGTTGTACCAATGGTGTAAATGTGCTGAGCTTTCAACTTCGAATTGTAACGAGAAACACTCGCTATCTTCGTCACGATGTGATAAGATTTTTGAAAGGCGTGCGTTCTTTAAAAAACCGAATTCGAGCACCTTGGGTATGTAGCATTGGTGTATCCAAATTACAAAATTACGTGCCTCAAGAAAGGGTACTTGATATGTTGTGTTGTATATGAGCATATATCTTTGTGTTAAATGTGCAATATTTCGTTGCAAAGATATAAAAAAGAGGGGTAGGGTGCTAATAAATCCTATTTTTTAAGGAGTACGTGTAGGTGTTTCGGTTTTTAGGTGTATTTTTGCAAAAATGACAATTAAAATCCGTTATGATGAAGAAATTATTTCTGATAGTTTTGATGTGTGTCTGTGGAATAAGTATTGCTTCGGCACAAAAGAATAACGACGTAGCAAAACAAGCTGAGATTAAGTTTGATACGTTGACCCACAATTTTGGTACTTTCTCTGAAGATGAACCTTTGGTGAAGTGTACGTTTAATTTTACTAATGTGGGCACGGCTCCGCTCATTATTCATCAGGCTATTGCGTCATGTGGATGCACTGTTCCTACTTATACTCGCACTCCAATTAAGCCGGGCGAACAAGGCACTTTGGATATAACCTACAACGGTCATGGTAAATTCCCCGGACGTTTTAAGAAAGCCATTACGGTACGTTGTAATGGACGCCTTGAAATGGTGCGTTTGTATGTAGAAGGCAACATGGAAGCATCGAAGAAACCAAAGGAAAAAAAGACCGATGCTAAGTAATGAATACCAAAATTGTATTCTTTGATATAGACGGTACGCTTGTTTCATTTTCTACACATAAAATTCCAGAAAGTACCAAACAAGCTGTGCACGAATTGCGCCAAAAGGGTGTGAAGGTGTATATTGCCACCGGTCGCCCTATGGCATTTATTGACAACCTTGACGGTCTTGAATATGATGGTATGGTGACCACCACCGGTGCTTATTGTGTTGATGGAAAAGGGAAAACAATTCATTATAAACCCATACCACACGAGGATATAGAACGTGTGGTGCGTCATCATTTATTACACCCCGAGGAGGCTTATCCGATTTTCTTTGTTTGCAGCGATGGTGTATATATGTCGAAATCATCTGACGAAGTACGTGAGGTGGTGCAACTTTTGAACTTGGAGATGCCCGAAATGATGCCCATTGAACAAGTGCTTGGGCGAGATGTTTTGCAAGTTATTTCTTTCTTCAAAAAAGAAGATGAAGCTCATATCATGAGTGAGTATATGCCGGGAAGTACATCCACCCGTTGGCATCCTTATTTTACCGACATCATTGCAAAGGGTGAAAGTAAAAGCACAGGTATAGATTGTGTGCTCCGTCACGAGGGTATAAACTTAAATGAGAGTATGGCCTTTGGTGACGGTGGGAACGATGTGGATATGCTTAGGCATGTAGCCTATGGTGTGGCCATGGGTAATGCTTGTGACGAAGTGAAAACTTTAGCCGATTACGTAACCGATACGGTAGATAACGATGGAATCTTGAAAGCATTACAACACCTGGATTTGGTGTGTTCATGATGTGAGTGTAAAACACACCGTGGTGTGAATGGTATGTAGACGTACGTCGTGATTCATCCACATGAGCATGTAGATAGGTGTTACACGTACGTGTCTTCTGTGTGTTTTGTTTATGTTTGTTTAATTGATTGAAATTCAATCAAACAAATTGCTTAAGTAAAAGTTTTAATTTAATCTTTTTGTAGTAATCCAACATCTTGCATCATACGTTTGTAAAATGCTGCTTTGTTTTCAATTTTCATAGGATAGGCTCGCGATGAAGAAGGCATTCTGTACAAACGAAGCTCCTTGTTGTTCCATATAAAGGTTGTATATTCACCTACTCTGGGTAGTTCTGTGTTAAATTGTGTACAGAGCGTTTCGGCTGCTTTTTGTCCTGTAGTTATGATGGCCTTGCAAAGGGGGATTTGTAGTAGTAATTGCGATACATCTGTGGGGATAACTACCTCTAAAAATTTGTCGGAGGCGTTATCTTGCAGACGTCTTACTGCAATGGCGGTATCATAAAGTGCAATGCCCTGTTGGGCGCAGAACGAAATAACTTCTTCTTTTTTGAATATCTTTTGTTCTTGATTCACGAAATGGTCTTTGTCGGCGTAGAACAGATAGCCCATAATACGCCACATATCGTTCGTAAAGTTTGGGTAATAAAAGTGCATACACCATCGTTTCTGTTGCGGAGGGAAACTGCCTAGCATCAATATTTTAGCCGTGTGGGGGAGAAAAGGTGTAAGGGGATGTTGCTCTATTTCGGGAAAGGTTGGTGTCATCAAGTTCGTGATTTCTGTGTGTGGGGAATAGATAAATTCTTATCGATATTGTTTTCGCTTGTGGAAGTTGAACCCCATGTAGAGGTTTAATGTACCGAATGCATTGTTTATTTGCAGTTTGCTATGGTTGTAGTTGTAATTATGTACGATAAGTGAAAGACCACCAAAATATTTTGTGGTGTTCCAAACTAAACCTGCACGTAAAGTACAATTGAAGTTAAAGTTGTTCAAGTGCAGTGGACGCAGATACTTGGGTAGTGATTCTGTTTCTTTATCGTCTTGCCAAAAATCTTTGGTCTTGGTATGTTTATATCCTATGGCCGGCATAAGCGAGAAGTTCAGCAACCAGTTTTTCTTGAATACCCAATTGTAACCATATCCTCCGCTGATGCTGTAGTCCATATAGTTTATCTTGTTGAACTTGAAGTTCTCACTTAATGGATGTAATGGATTTGATGTAAGCTCCAGAGGAAGTTTGTTGTAGTCGAACTCCATTAAATGTTGTGTTACCGATAGTCCCAACATCCACGAGCCGCAACTGCGACGTTGTACAGTGCTCTGTGCAAAGGCTGCAGGATATGAAAATCTTTTATGATTGAATACGTAATAAATGTTTGCGCCGGTGACTTGCAATCGGATTCCATTAGTGGAACGTCCTTCCACTTCTTTAGCATAATCGCCGAAGCCGTTGACGTCGTGAATGCGAAAATCATTTCCCGTACGGCGATAGATTAGATCACAACCAATCATGGAGCTGTAGATGCTCAATTCAAATTCTGTTTTCTGTGATTTGTGGCCCTTTCCAAATGAATTTATATCGAAGGTATAACCTAGGAATATCCATCTCCATCCTAAATAAGGGCCAAATCGAAAGGATGGGTTAGGAGAGAACAAAAGTCGTTGGTTATCTCGACTGCTATGCAGACTATAGAACTCGTAACTATTGGTGTTCTGCATCATAAAGGCCCAATTGTAGCGGTTGGGAATGATGTAAGTTGTGTCTATCTCATCAAAAGCTTTGACGAAACGTACAAAGATGTTTCCGTATTCCTTTATTTTTTCGCGTTGGTTTAGTGTGGTGTCGTTGTGCACAGACATGATGGTGGGACGGTGCACTAATGTGTCCGCTGTCAACATTTGGTCATACGCATAGGAACTTGTAAGTTGTAAACCTAAGCAGATGAATAAAGAAACTAGTAATCGAGTCATTAGAATTAGATCACAATTTACCTAAAATCTTATCTAGGACCCAGTTTACAGGGGTGGCGCTAATGCTGTTGCAAGTACACGTGCCACGTTTTTGTAGATGTTCTACAATGTTTTGAATAAGAGGTTGTTGCACGTGCGTGGGGTTGGGCACGATGATTTCTTCACGCCCTTTTTCGGTGTGCAGTGCAATGGGTTCGTAGGTGAATACAGAAAAGCATATTTGTCCCTTGTCGCCTATGAGTTCAATTCGGTCAGTCTTCGCCGAGTTGTGTGCCACAAAGCACCAAGAACCGGAACCGGGTAGGCCATCCGGAAATTGGAAGCTGGCGCTGACACTGTCTTCCGTAGAATAAAGTCCTCCGCGATTGGTACAATATCCTTGTGCCTTAATGATGGGTCCAAATAACTCTTGCAGAAGGTCCAATTGGTGGGGTGCAAGGTCGTAGAAATAACCACCTCCGGCTATATCGCGCTGTACTCTCCATGGCAGATTATTTCGGTTGTAGTCCAAGTCGCGTGGAGGAACAGCAAAACGAATTTGTACGTTGATGATGTTACCGATGATTCCGCTTTCAACTAATTCCTTTACTTTTTTGAAGTAGGGAAGTTCACGACGATAGTATGCCACAAAACAAGGTACCTTCGTTTCGGAAGAGATACGGTTGATGCGTTGACACTCTTCATAGCTTGCCGCCAAAGGCTTTTCAACATATACGGGTTTTCCGGCTTTCATGGCCATGATGGCGAAGGTTGCATGTGAAGAGGGAGGGGTGGCGATGTAGATGGCGTTTACATCGGGGTCGTTGATGAGTTCTTGTGCATCGGTGTACCACTTTTTTATGCCGTGTCTTTCGGCATAAGAACGTGCTTTTTCTTTGTTGCGACTCATCACCGCTTCTATTCTGGAACCTTCAACATTATTGAATGCAGGTCCACTCTTTTTTTCGGTTACTTCGCCACATCCAATGAATCCCCATTTAATTATCGCATCTTCATTCATCTGCACCATAAAATTTGTTATTCTACCGCAAATATACTATTTAATTCCGTATATTTGTTGCCCAAAATAAGAATTATATTATTAAGATATGGAAGATATAAAGAAACATAAATCTGAGGGACTTTATAAGGTGAGAGCATATCGTTCATGCTTTTCCGAAGGACTTAATTTTGCCACAAGTAATTTGCTTTCGTTGTGCAAGCAGATGTGGGGATCGATGATATGTAGTTCTTTTTTGTTTGTGTTGTTGGCTTTTGTGGTTCCTTACGTCGCATTGAAGTTTCAGGCTGTAGGTGCTCAGATGGGATTGACCTCGCTAGAGAGTCTGCTTTTCGTGACTTCAATTGCATGGATTGTTCTTGCCGTGGGTCAGTCTATGCACATCGGACAGATAGCTCGCGTAGTTCGTGCCTATGCCGGATCGGGAATTTGTCCTTCGAAAAAGATAACCAACATTCTTTTGCCGGAGGAGCATTCTTTAACATTGCGTGCATTGGGTGTGACAGCCATGTGTGTAGTGGTGCTTTTCGGTGCTCTATGTATTGAATTGTTCTGTGTGGAACAACTTTGGTTGTCGGGCTTATTGTGGATTTTTGCTGTTGTAGGTTTACTGCCAGCTATTACGATGTTTGGCATTTGGTTCGTATTTGAGAAGGCGTCGTTCGTACAGGCGTTAAAGGCATTTCGTACACCTTTTTATAATTGGAATAGTTTGTATGCTTTGGTTATGATTGCAGGTGGATTGAGTGTACTGATGGGGATGATTGCTTGTGCACCATCGGGTGTTATGCTCTTGACCAACTATTATGCATGTGAGGCCGTACAAAATGGTGACGTTTCGGACGTGCCCATGTTGTTTCAAGCTTTTCAGGTTCTTTTCTATTTGTTCTCAGGATTTTTACTTTGTATCTGCACTTGGGCTTTACAATTCCCACTCGCTTTTTTATTTGGATCGATGAAGAAGGAAAAAATGCAGTAGTTCTGCATAATATATATAATAAGGGGGTGACCTTTCGGCACACCCTTATTATGTATGTATAGTTCAACTAATTAAAGAAATTCCATGATAATCCGAAATTGAAGTTAAGCGGATTGATAGGGTAATGAGGCGCAAGAAATGCGTTACCGCTACTTGCGTTTACATGGTTAACAGCTGCGTATAGACGGCAATGTTTCAAGTGCAGATTTGCATATACATTACATACTGGATAGTTTCCTATCTTGATGCGCGTTTTGGAATCTTGCGTAGTGAACTGTCCGATGCTTGGAGCATAATCCGGTGCGTAGTACTCGGTGAAATAGCGAACATCTGCACCCAACTCCACGCGAAGAACCTTGGCTATACGAAAGATGAGGTAGAGGTTGCTATATACTGATAGGTCGGGTAGGGGTAATACATCCCCGTTGCTGGTTTTTTGATATGCAATCTCGTTGTCCCAATGGAGTATACCGTATTTGAAATTTTGGTTCAGGATGGCGCTAAATATTTGTGTGTTTCCTGACGCTTGACGGACGGCTATGTTGTTGCTATATCCGGTTTTAGTGTTGTCTTCTAGTGAATATGGCGTCTTTTCTGTTGCAAAATATGTATAGTTTGACACGTTCTCTACACCAACTCTTAATCGGCTTTTGGTTTGAGGTATGTCCAACGTTCCTTCAATGCGGGTACGTAGCTCTTTATCCAAATTGGTGTTGTCCCACCATGTGTGTTGTGAGTGATAATGCCGGTAATAGAAACTCGGATTTAGATTCTTCACATAAGCGTGAACTGCCAATTGTACGGTGTCCTTAAACAATTTAAGATTAAGGTCTGCTTTACCGTCGAGTTCAAATTGTCCGGCATCTTCGCCCGATACAACAATTTCTCCATTAGCATTGTAATGAATCATGCTGCCCATGGTCTTGCTAAGTTCTCCTCCTACGGATAGATTATTTTCGCGGTATACTTCGCGTGTGTTGAGCCCAAGATTGTCCACACCCGGCAGTGTGAAGTGTCGGTATTCGTGCGATGCAAAGGCCGTAAGACCGGCTTTTGCCCATTTGTTGAAGCCTTCGCGAAGTGCTAATCCGATGGTGTTCTTTGCAGAGAAAGCATGACTGCGATCTTTCACCATGTCGGGGTTACCGTAATAGTGATTAGTATAATAATTCTCCGGAACATCGTATGCGTAGTTTGAATGGCGCAGATTACGGATTTTTACTGTGTGTATCAAACTAGTTACCGGTACAAATTCTTTCTCTCCCTCGTTCTCGGCAATGAATTTCTCTCTAAGTGAATCAACGGTATGGTGTAGGCGAATGGAGTCGGCCATGACGGCGGTGCGCAAACTATCTCCTAATCCTTTCAGCAATTCTTCGTCGCTAGGAATCTCTATTTTTAGCGAGTCGGGATCTTCCATTTCGCGGTATAATCCCCAATTATATCGTTGCGTCAGATAGTATGTTTGGTCGTCATTTCGGTTCCATGTTTCGGACAAAACAGTAGGAATATCTCGCGATGTAAATGTTTGACCGAAACTTTCCGGATCAGTAATGTAGGTGTCATCTTCAATACCTCCGTTTTCGCCCATTTTCATATGATTAGAACTAAACCATGCATGCATGTTGTAGCGCTCGCCCAAATAGTATCCATACAGACTTCCATTGAAACAAGAATTTGCTTGGTTGATGTAGTAACCACGTCCGTAAACATAGTCAAATTTGAATCCGATGCCGGCTTTTTTGTTTATGTTTGTTGCAAAGTAAGCACGCACACGGTCTTCTCCATTCTCTTGGGAACCACAAGAATGATAGCTTAGATTAGTAATTGGACTTTTTGTGTTGGTGAACAAAAAGTTATTTGGTGTAGTGTAGAAGAAATCGTATGGCTGAACAAACAAGAATTGGTCGTTCGTAAAGTTGCGATCCATAAATAGGCGTGAGAGTCGGGGGGATCCGAGATTGCCTAAATGATTGTATTGGCCATTAAATCCGCTCGTGAGGTTTGTGTTTTGGTAATGATGCGGCATTGTATCAATCTCGGCCGGGATGATGTTACCCAAGCGTTCCTCAAGTTTCCATACAAACATGCCGATAGGAATATCTTCTTCGCTTTTACTTGTGGTATCTCTACCCCACGAGAAATGATTCGTTCCTCCTCCAATCATGTGGCCGTGCTGTTCATCGCCATTCATGAGGTTGCTCATGTTGTCCATACCCAATTGAGCCCAGGTAGAGCTACTTATGAGCATGAATATATATGTTAGCAGTATGATTTTCTTCTTCATAATGGGCAAAGATAGCAAGAAAAAAGCAATTATGCCCTTGCTCGTATGCTATTTTCGTTAAGTTTTTTTTATGATGTGATTTTTTATTGTTCTTCGTTTGAATAAAAACAGACAAGTTATTGATAAAAAGATAGATGCTTATGTCTATAAAAGAGCATAAGCATCTATCTTTATTCCTTCCATTATTCAATATAATTAGGTAGAAGGGAGGGGGATTTTCTTTTCCCTCGTCAGGAATTATTCTTTTGTAATGATTTCCATCCCTTTTTGTAGAGCTTCCTCGTTCATCGGGATGAGGTTATGGTGACGTTCCGGCAATGTTTTGCGCAGAGCCTGAAGAATGTTTTCAGTTTTCACTAAAGGACGAACCTTCAACAGACCACCCAATACAATCATGTTAAATCCCTTTACATTCTTAAGTTCAGCAGCAGCATCCATCGCGTCGATGCGATAGATGTTCAAATCCTTTCTTGTGGGAGGATTGCTGATACCATAGCCGTCATAAATCAAGGTGCCACCAGGTTTTATTTTAGATTCAAATTTCTCCAACGAAGGTTGATTAAGAATGACTGCTGTATCGAAGGTGCTGAGGATGGGAGATGAAATTTTTTCATCGCTCACAATTACGGTTACGTTGGCTGTACCACCGCGTTGCTCCGGACCGTATGAAGGCATCCAAGAAACCTCTTTCCCTTCCATTAATGCGGCATAGGCCAAAATCTTACCCATCGACAGAACACCTTGTCCGCCGAATCCGGCTATAATGATTTCTTCTTTCATTGTACTGCTCTTTGAATTATTCGTTGCTTGTGTCTTTCAAATCACCAAGAGGATATTGTTTGAACATGTTCTCCTCCATCCATTGGTTTGCCTTTTCGGGCGACATTTTCCAGCCGGCATTGCATGTTGACACAATCTCCACTAAACTTGAACCTTTACCATTCATGCTGTTCTCAAACGCCTTGCGAATGGCTTTCTTTGCACGACGGATGGCTGCTACAGTATGGACAGATTGGCGTGTTACGTACTGTGTGCCGTCGAGCGATGCAGCGATGTCGGTAATACGAAGAGGAAGTCCGTGCAAATCGGCTTGGCGACCGTAAGGGCAGGTGGCGGTTTTCATACCCATTAGCGTAGTGGGCGACATTTGTCCGCCGGTCATGCCGTAAATAGCATTATTGATGAAGATTATGGCGATATGCTCACCGCGGTTCAGCGCTTGGATGGTTTCGGCGGTTCCGATGCAGGCCAAATCGCCATCTCCCTGATAAGTAAATACCAAACGATCGGGCCATAGGCGCTTGATGGCGCTGGCAAGAGCCGGTGCTCTTCCGTGTGCTGCTTCAATCCAGTCTACATCCAAATAATTGTAGGCGAAAACTGCGCAACCCACAGGTGATATGGCAATCGTTTTTTCTTCCATATTCATTTCTTCAATTACCTCGGCCACAAGTTTGTGTACCACACCATGACTACATCCGGGACAATAGTGCATCGGGTTGTCGTTCATTAGCGTTGGTTTCTTATAGACCAGGTTCTCGGGCTGTATGATTTCTTCTTTTGTCATAGTTGTCGAGTCGGTATTTATAACATGAATCGAATAAAGAATTCCACCATTTTGAGCAACATGGCCACAAATATGATGCATAAACCATATACTGAGTACAGCGGAAGGGCAAAGTACACCACAATTCCTACGGCTGCTCCGATGAGGAATAAAGCATTAAGCACTTGGCGAACTTGTTCACGTGAGAGGTTGTATTTGTGTTTGCCGTGTGCCTGTGCCAAAGCTTCCTCAATGATACGTTCTCTTTCTTCGTTGTTCATGTGTTGAGTTTACTTTTGGTTGATAATTTTCTCTTTTAAGGCCGCTACAATTTCTTCCGGACTAGGTACCATACCACCCATACGTCCGTAGTGTTCTACCGGAGTTGAGCCAAGAGTGGCAAGACGGATGTCGTCAATCATTTGTCCGGCGTTGATTTCTACGCTGAGGATTCCCTTGACACGTTTGCCCATTTCGGCAATTTGTTTTGTGGGGAATGGCCACAAGGTAATGGGACGTAGTAGGCCCACTTTAATTCCTTCAGCGCGACAGATTTCCAAGGCTTTTTGAGCAATGCGGGCAGCCGAACCAAAGGCCACCATCAGGTATTCGGCATCTTCGCACATTACGGTTTCGTAACGCACTTCCTTTTCGCGTATTTCTGCATACTTCTCTTGAAGGTGTAGGTTGGTGCGTTCCATGTTGGCCGAGTCCAAATCTAATGAGGTAATGATGTTTGGTTTGCGATCTTTTCGACGACCGGTGGCAGCCCAAGGACATTCGCGCACAACTTCATCCTCTGTGCGGCGTGGTTTGAACGGAGGCAGAATTACTTTTTCCATCATTTGGCCGATGATACCGTCGCTCAAAATCATCGCCGGGTTTCTATACTTAAATGATAATTCGAAAGCCACATCTACAAAGTCGGCCATCTCTTGTACCGATGCGGGGGCCAATACAATTACGTTGTAGTCGCCATTACCTCCGCCTCGTGTAGCTTGGAAATAATCGGATTGGCTGGGTTGAATGGTGCCCAAACCCGGGCCACCACGTTGTACGTTTACAATAAGTCCGGGTATTTCGGCACCGGCCATATAGGCAATACCTTCTTGCATCAAAGCCACACCGGGGCTTGAGGACGAGGTCATGGCGCGTTTACCAGCTGAGCCTGCTCCATAAATCATATTGATAGAGGCCACTTCGCTTTCGGCTTGCAACACTACCATGCCGGTGGTTTCCCACGGCTTTTCCAATGCTAATGTTTCGAGAACCTCGGACTGGGGGGTTATAGGATAACCAAAGTAACCATCGCAACCACAGCGAATGGCTGCGTGGGCGATGGCCTCGTTTCCTTTCATCAGTAAAATTTCTTCTTTTGCCATAGTCGTTTAGTCTTCTTTCTTTCTGTACACTGTTATACATCCATCAGGGCATACGATGGCACATGATGTACAACCGTTGCACAGATCTTCGTTGTTTTGTTCGGCATAGTGATAGCCTTTTTGATTTACGGCTTTTGGTGTGAGTGTAAGCAAGTCGAGCGGACAAGCCACTACACATAGGTTGCATCCTTTGCAACGCTCGCGGTCCACTATGATAGCGCCTTTTATCTTACCCATTTTTTATTACTCTTTTATTTATTTTTGTTTCTTGATTTCGGTGCGTGCACTTGGTCAAGGATTATAATAATCTTTATGATAAAACTCTAGTATGTCCAATATCATTTTTTGGGCTTCTGCTGCCGGACTTTCTGGGTCGATTGCAATAGCCTCGGCATAGTTATTCAGTGCCATTTGCCAATTACTTTGTTTGCGGTAAGCGTTGCCCAAAAGATAGTATA
>JAFOXE010000236.1 GCA_017425765.1 Paraprevotella sp.
ATCATGTGGTTTTCTTATGAATATGTAGGGCAAGGATAATGCACACGAACGAATGGTCAAGCTTATGCGAGCTTTTTGCTGCGAGTGTTGTCCGTTTTTGCTTTCTTCTCAATAGCAAATATACAATTTATTCGGTTCTCGTGTATCGAAAAACAACTCTTATTTTCTCATTCAACAGGAAATGGTTACATTTGCACATCTTTTGCGGGTATGCAAAAGACCATGAACCTCGAAAATAAGATAAAATTCGATATGATGACAGCTACACGTAGAGAATGGAACGAGTTATACACGTTTTTCACGCTTCTATCACAAGGAACTCTTGCTGTGGGAAATGCCGAAGGAGTGGCCGATGGCCCCACACTTCCCATAGCATATGTGCAGCGTGTGGAACACGATGGCAAACGCAAGTATTACATTGACGGCGACCAAATTCGTATCGTTGGTGAGCAGGTAAATGAGAAATTTCCTCGCGAGGATTTCGAAACCGTGGCCGGCATGATACTGCAAACATTAAAGGCATCATCCGAGGCCGAGGTAGAGGCTCCACAAGGAGTAGAAGAATTTCTTGATGCTCTGAAAATCTTTAATTTAGAAGCGCAGACCGAAGATCGTACCGACTTGCACATCGCTTTCTATACAGAACAAGCGCCAGCCGAAGGATTCCGAATTCAGTCCATGTTGTGTGGCTTGACACCGTTGTTGGACGGAGGTCGTACAGCCAATTTGAAATTTGAGCAAACCGGTGTGCGTTTCTCTGGGCCTGCAGTAAACAAAATAAACTATACCGAGAATCCCGATGATGTTGTGGAAATAGCACGTCGTATGCTCTACATTGAGAGTTTGGGTGGCATCCTTAAGTATAGTGATGTGGCCGACAAAATATTCCGCAGCAACTTGCTTATGCTCGACACAAACTTGCCGCGTATCTTGGCTTGTATGGTACGTTCATTGCATTTAGACAACATCAGTAAGGTTGCACAACTAACCGAGGTGTTGGAAGAGAAGAATCCACTTAAATTGAAGGATGAGTTGGTGCGCAAGCATGGTTTCTATCGTCACAAGGTAAAGCAGTTCCTTTTAGCACTGGCCTTGGGCCTTCGTCCGGCCAAGATGTATACCGGAAAAGAATCTGCAGTTACGGGCTTTATCATGGTGGATGGTGCCGGCCGTTTAATGGTTTATCGCAAGGCCGATCGTGACACCTTTGCCGATTATTTGTTCACCCATACACGCCTGGAGAAGGGTTCGCCCGAGAAGGATAAGTATGGATATCTTGAACGTGAAAATCGTTTATACTATTTGAAGTTAAACCTCAAAGTTGGCTTTGTAAAGCGTTGAATTCCTTATAAATAAATTGAGCTGTACGAGAGGGCTAAAACACACCGTGGTGTAAGTACCCTTTACACGCTCGCCTTGAATAAACAAGATGCTCATGTAGTGCTTTGCTACATGAGCATCTGTTTTTATACACATTTGCATCCTGCTTTGTGAGGTTGTAAATGGGATTTATACGTTGTTTATCTTACATCAGCTTCAGTCATGTAGTCCATTAGCATACGATATGATGGACTATAGCGAAGAAGTTCAGTATCTCCTGTTAAGAAGAATTGCTTGCGAGCGCGAGTAATGGCTACGTTTAGTTTGCGGTCTATCTCAGTCCCCTCGACAACTGTGGGTGCAGAAAGTATATTCACCTGGTAGGGTTGACTAATGGTGGTGCTGAACAAAATGATGTCGCGCTGGCTGCCTTGATAACGCTCCACGGTGTCTATGGTTATTTTGTCGCTCTCCGGAATTTCTTGTTCTGATAGCTTCTTGCGAATCATGGCAATTTGTCCACGGAATGGTACGATGATGCCGATTCGTGAAGCAGCATTAAAAGAAACGTTTTTGCGTAGGCATAAGGTATGTATGGCCTTGACCAAGCGAGCTATTATATCAGCCTCTGCTGCATTGGTTTTGTTGTTTTCGGAATAGGGAGAAGCCTTGCAAGGTATAAGTCCCATGCGTGTTTCGGCTACGAAGTGCAACCATTGGTTGTCGTTTCCAAGGCCGGAAAAATCGGGGCAGTCTGCGGTTTGATGCGGTAACGGAACCACATCGAGTAATCCGCTGTAGTAGGCATGGCTGGCATAGTTTCCCAACGATTGGTGCATTCGACCTTGGCGGTGCAGCATGCCCACGAACTGTTCTGTTTGAAAGGTTGACTGCAATGTATGCAGCCTTTCGAATAATGAGTTTCGGCAATTGTATAGCCCGATGCGATGCAGGCGTTCGTCGTGTACGGCCGATAAGGCGGGAGCTTGTAACACTACCGCAGGGAGTTGCTTATGGTCGCCGATAAGGATGAATTTGCGAATGGCACAGGTGGAGAGAGTAAAATCGTCGCTGGGTATCGATGTGGTGGCGCACAGCAAGGGGAGCAGTTGAGGTTCTAAAACTTGCGAGGCTTCGTCGACAAGAGCCGTATCAAAACGTTTTAGTTGGAACAACTCGGGGCAACCTGAAATGGAGGCTATGGTGCCTACAAAGATTTGCAAAGGTTGCAAGGTGGTGTATAGCTGTTTCCGGTTTTCTGCCTTATCCAACACGTATTTAAGTAGTCGAGGTCGGAAACGCTCATCGCAACTTAGTTCCTGACCGATGCGTACGTATTCAGGACATGGAACGATACTTTCCAACATACCGCAAATCTCGTCTACAGCCTGATTCGTGTAGGCCATGATGAGTAAATTTTTACGTGGAGTATCTAACAGAAATTCTTCTACCATAGCCCGTAAGGCCACAGAGGTTTTTCCTGTACCCGGCGGACCAATCAGTAGGAAATAATCTTCGGCTTGTTTGGCACGAAGCACGATATCGTTGATTTCGGGGTTAGGGTGTATCTTATTCAGGCAAATCTTGGCATCATACCGAGGAACACGCTGTCCCAGAGTCAATTGCCGGCGTTCTTGGGGTGCTGTAAGCAATGCATACAAGCCTCGATAGGCTTGTGTGTAGGTTCCGTCGGAGTAGGCTAATTCAAGAGCATAATGGTGCTGTGTTTGGAAGATTTGCACATTGCGTTGTGGATACGACAGTTTAAGCAGCAGAGAATCGGAAGTTATTTTCTCTATGGAGCAGCGGAAAATTTGTTGCGTGGTGGCATTGTCGTTTTCGTGTTCACGTTTATAGAGCATAACCCAGTCCCCTTGTCTGAAATTAGGTAAGATGTTCTCGTCGTATACAAGAATGTCGACGTACAGATGCGAGATGGAGCCATCAAGAGCTTCAATGGGGTGTAGCTTCAAATCGGTTAGGATATTACCGTCTTGCAAGCGATCTTGCAGGTTGGCGTTCCAAGTGTCGGCAAAGCCACGGCCGGAATCCGGGCGACCGTCGCCCGTTTTGGATAAGAGTTGCTCCCGTCCAATAAAATTAAGGAATGTATGAAAATAGGCCGAAACTACTTCGTCGGTATGTTGCAGATTATGTAGTAATGCATAGATAGAGGGTTTAATCCATTGTGTGTACAACTTGCTTTGGTTTTGGCATATATTGAAATGTTCTTCCTTAAGGTTGTTCAAAAACGTTTGAGAATCCGGACTTCTTAATATACGATCGATATGTACTATGCCATTACGCAGTGCAATGGCTTCGTGTATGCTCTTGCGTCGGATGTTGATGTGGTAAAAGCGTGGGTAGTGCGAATAGAACAAATAGGTTTGTATGCGCTCGCGTGGAATGTCGAGATTGTAATATAGCACTTCCTTATATAATGCCATTTGTAGGGCATGTTCTTCTTTTGGCTTTAGTTGTGGATATTCGTCGGCCTTACCGCTTTTTAGTTCTACAATTTTGCTGAAATCGTTGAGCACTAAGTCCATACGCCCTTGCAAGCCTAAGGCCTCGCACAGGAACGAAGGCTCCAATTGCACATTCGCTTTTTGAATGTCGATATCCGCTGCACTGAATTTTTCTTGCACGGTAGTAAAGATGTTTTTGAACTGTGTTCTTGTGCGTTCAAAAAACTCGGAGTTGATGCCCGAAAGAGTGCTTATTTCGAGAGCAGCTGCTTGAAAACATTTTTGTAGAGAACGTAGGTAGAGTTCTTCGGCATCTATTTCGCTACTTTTTGTGGCGCAGTTTACGCAATCGTCCAGAAATTGGTTTGCCATGTTTCCCAAACAAATGGCTTCGCTTTGGGCTGCCGGTAGAAATTTGTGCAATAGGTGTGTTAAGGGAGTGTTTCCGTAGGGACGAATGCATCCACACACAGCAGTGATGTCGATGAGATAATCAGGGTCGAGTACCACCATTTCGGGCACAAGAATATCACTTTCCGTACGGACGGAAAGAAGGTTTACTTGGGCACCTTCGTACAATTGACTGTGAAGGGTATAAAACGGTGATTCTTCGGAATTGGCATATAGAACCTTTAGAGGGAGCTCGGAGGGTATATCCTCAGAAAATCCGTATAGGTAACACTTTTCCCAACGGCACACTGTAAGACGTATTCGACGAATAAGTGTACCGGTAAAGGTGGGATGAATGAACGCGCGCCACTGATGGGGAAGAATACGTTGTAGGCGTTGTGGAATCTCTGTTTTGTAAAATGCTGAGATGGCTTCACAAAGTGCTTTGACGTCGTAGAGAAAATCCTTTTCGCGAGGTTGGTATTCGTGGTTGTACACTTTGCGGGCATTAACGCGAAATAGTTCGATGGGATAGGGGTTGATGCCCGATACACGGCAAAGTGTATGTAGACGGGTGGATAGATGGGTGAAATCGGCTTGATAGTCTGCGGTACAGATTTTGATGCATCGCTCCAATAGCCTATTCAACCGATGATAGCGGGAGAGCATATTACACTCGCTCGCCAGAATGGTTTCTATTTCCAGAAAAACATCTTCCGCTCGGTTCATGTTGTTGCCTAAGGGTGTAGATGATGACCGATGTAAGCGCGCATCAATTCGATGGCACGACGGTTGTTGCCTCCTTGTGGAATGATGAGGTCGGCGAATCGTTTGGTAGGTTCAATGAAAAGCTGATGCATGGGTTTCAAAACCTCTACGTAGCGTTGCATAACTATTTCTGCTGTTCGTCCACGCTCCACGATGTCGCGCTGAATTACACGTATGAGGCGTTCGTCGGGGTCGGCATCTACAAAAATTTTCAAGTCCATGAGATCGCGTAATTCCTCCGACCATAAGGTCATAATACCCTCCACGATGATAACCTCACATGGCTCTACATGAATGGTTTCGCTTTGCCTGTTGCATTCCAAATAAGAATAGGTGGGCTGCTCGATGGCACGGCCGGAGCGTAGCTCTTTAATGTGTTGTATAAGTAAGTTCCAATCAAATGCAGAGGGATGATCGAAATTTATTTGGCGACGCGCCTCCGGGGCCATCTCTGTGGTATCGTTATAATATGAGTCCAAAGGGATAAGAGCTACTTGACCACTAGGTAAACTCTCAATGATTTTGCGAACAACGGTGGTCTTTCCAGAGCCGGTTCCGCCAGCAATACCTATAATATACATGGTGTTTAATGTTTATTAGTGCTTGTTTTCTCGTGTAGAGATGAAAATGAACTATATTTGCAAAGGTAACTATAATAATGAATAAAAGAGCAAGAAAAATGGTAAAACATATCGTATTATTCCAATTGAATGATGAGCTTCAAGGGGAGCGACGCGAACAAGTGAAACAAGATTTTCGCAACGGAATCATGGCCCTTCCAGAGGTTATCCCGTTTATTCGTAATATAGAAGTGGAGTTTAACGTAAATCCAAAAGAACAATACGACATTGCATTGTATAGTGAGTTTGATTGCCTTGACGATGTGAAGGCATATGCAGTGCATCCACAACATGTGGAAGTGGCCGGAATCATTCGTCCGTACATGAAGAATAGAGCTTGCGTTGATTATGAAATAGGAGAGTAAGCAAGATGAAAAAGATAAAGAACCCGTGGAGGGGTAAAAATGGATATTTTTGTTTTGGCTGTTGTCCGGAGAATGAATCGGGCGTGAAAATGGAATTTTATGCCGAAGGCGAATATGTGTTGTGCCGTTGGAAACCGGAGGCTCGTTTCCAGGGATGGATTGATACACTGCATGGTGGAATACAAGCTTTATTGATAGACGAAATTTGTGCGTGGGCCGTGTCGTATAAATTGAATACAACAGGTGTGACCATGAAAATGGAAACACGATATAAGAAACCTGTGCTGACCACCGACGAATACCTCGACCTTAAGGCACGAGTTACCGAGCAGCGAAGAAACGTGGTAACGGTGGAGGCTACATTATGCAATAGTAAAGGAGAGGTTTGTACAGAGGGTTTATGTATCTACTATGCCTTTCCAAAGGAGAAAGCAGAGGAGATGGGCTTAACTGAATGTGAACTCGGACCTGAGATAGACTCCTTTGATTAGGGAAAATGTAGACTGAAATGTAATTTTTTTGAGAATTTCGTCGTTTTTTGTTGGCAAATAGCACCAATATGTATATCTTTGCCCTATAAACAATAGCAACATGAAACGTACACGCAATCATCATCATTTGCATCCTAACGTGACAACTCGGTAGGCAATGATGCTGTGTGTGCATTGGAACATAAAATGAGGCTTGCCGAAGATATGCGGTGAGCCTCATTTCTTTACGAAAAATTGAAAATAAAAATAATAAAATATAAGAAGAAAATTATGCTAAGAATTGCAGTACAATCTAAAGGACGTCTGTATGAAGACACAATGGCTCTGCTCGCTGAATCTGGAATTAAAATCTCTTCTTCAAAGCGCACGTTGTTGGTGCAATCATCAAATTTTCCTGTAGAGATTCTTTATCTCCGCGATGATGATATCCCGCAGTCGGTTGCTACAGGTGTAGCCGATTTGGGTATTGTGGGTGAAAACGAGTTTGTGGAACGTGGAGAAGACGCAGACATCATACGTCGTTTGGGATTTAGTAAGTGTCGTTTGTCGTTGGCCATTCCTAGGGCTATCGAGTATAATGGTCCACAATGGTTTTCAGGCAAGAAGATAGCCACCTCTTATCCAAACATCTTACGTCAGTATATGGATAAGAATGGAGTGCAGGCCGATATCCATGTGATAACCGGTTCGGTAGAGATTTCTCCGGGTATTGGATTGGCAGATGGTATATTCGATATTGTAAGTTCAGGTTCAACACTTGTGAGCAACAATCTTCGTGAGGTTGAGGTTGTGATGAAGAGTGAGGCATTGCTTATCGGTAATAAAGAAATTAGTGACGAGAAGAAATCGATATTGGACGAACTGCTTTTTCGCATTGAAGCTGTGAAGAATGCAGAAGACAAGAAGTATGTGTTGATGAATGTTCCTACAGATAAGGTAGAAGAAGTAGTAGCGGTGTTACCGGGTGCAAAAAGTCCTACCGTGATGCCTTTGGCGCAAGAGGGATGGAACAGTGTACATACGGTTATTGACGAGAAATCTTTTTGGGAAATTATCAGCAAACTCAAGGAATTGGGAGCACAGGGTATTCTTGTTCTTCCAATCGAGAAGATGATTTTGTAAGCAGAACACTATGAAAGTTATAAAATTTCCACAACCGGCCGAATGGGACGAGCTATTAAAACGTCCAACAAAAGATGCTGCCGATTTGAACGAAACGGTGTCGGCTGTACTAAATCGGGTTCGTCAGAATGGTGACGAGGCCGTAAAAGAATACGAACGATTGTTTGATAAGGTGGAGTTGTCTTGTCTGGCAGTGAGCGAGGAGGAGATGGATGAAGCCGATACGCTAATCCCGGACAACTTGAAAGCGGCTTTGAAGTTGGCGCATGAAAACATAGAGAAATTTCATGCGTCGCAGAAGTTTGAGAGTAATAAGGTGGAGGTGCGTCCCGGAGTTTCTTGTTGGCAAAAATCAGTGCCTATTGAGAAAGTGGGCTTGTATGTTCCTGGTGGAACAGCTCCTTTGTTTTCAACTGTATTGATGTTGGCTACCCCGGCACGTATCGCCGGATGTCGTGAAATAGTATTGTGTACACCTCCAAATCGTGAGGGGAAGGTGCATCCTGCTATTTTGTGTGCAGCACGTATTGCTGGAGTAAATCGCATCTTCAAAATAGGCGGTGTACAAGCAATTGGGGCTATGGCTTATGGTACGGAAAGTGTGCCGAAGGTGTATAAGATTTTTGGTCCAGGCAATCAGTATGTTATGGCAGCAAAACAACAGGTTTCGATGGGGGCTGCTGCAATTGATATGCCCGCCGGACCGTCGGAAGTTGAAGTGTTGGCTGATGAAACATCAAATCCCACTTTCGTTGCGGCAGATTTGTTGTCACAAGCTGAACATGGTGTGGATAGTCAGGTTCTTTTGGTAACTACCAGTGAGGTGTTAATTGAGAAAGTGCAACAAGAGGTAGAAAGACAATTGCAACAACTTCCACGTCGTGAAATAGCTATGCAGTCTTTGCAATATAGTAAGATTATTTTGGTGAAAAATGTAGATGAGGCAATGGAAATAACGAATCGTTATGCTCCGGAGCATCTCATTATCGAAACAAAGGATTATCTTCAACTTGCCGAACGTGTGGTGAATGCAGGTAGCGTTTTCCTTGGTGCCTATACACCGGAAAGTGCGGGTGATTATGCTTCAGGAACAAATCATACGCTGCCCACAAACGGATATGCTACGGCTTATAGTGGCGTGAATTTAGATAGTTATCACCGTAAGATTACTTTCCAAGAACTGACCGAAGAAGGTATCAGAACGATAGGTCCTGCAGTGGAGATTATGGCAGAAAACGAACAGTTAAACGGACATAAGAATGCAATGACTGTTCGTCTTACCGACTTGAACCAATCATAAAAGGATAGGAAAATGATGAAAGAATTGCAAGAATTGGTACGTCCCAATATATGGAAACTTAAGCCCTATAGCTCAGCACGTGATGAATACAAAGGTGTGGCAGCTTCTGTGTTTTTGGATGCAAATGAGAGTCCTTTTAATGATACCTATAATAGATATCCTGATCCGTTGCAGTTGGAGTTGAAACAAAAATTGGAGCGTGTAAAGGGAGTGCCTGAGTCACAAATCTTTTTGGGTAATGGAAGCGATGAAGCCATAGACCTTGTGTTTAGAGTATTTTGTGAGCCTTATGTAGATAATGTGGTGGCCATTGCGCCAACATATGGTATGTATGAGGTTTGTGCAGACATCAACGGAGTGGAATACCGTCCGGTGTTGTTGAACGATAGTTTTGATTTGTCGGCTGACGATTTGTTGGCAGCAACGGACGAACATACAAAAGTGATTTTTTTGTGTTCGCCAAATAATCCTACCGGTAACGACTTGAATCGCAATGAAGTGGTACGTGTGTTGGAAAACTTTTCAGGAATTGTTGTAGTGGATGAAGCCTATTCGGAATTTTCACAACAACGTCCGTTCCGTGAAGATTTATCCAAGTATCCTAATCTTATCGTACTCAATACTTTTTCTAAAGCATGGGGATGTGCCGGTATAAGATTAGGTATGGCTTTTGCTTCAAAGTGCATTATCGACCTATTTAATAAGGTAAAATATCCTTATAATGTGAATTTGTTGACACAGCAGTATGCTTTGGATATTTTGAAGAAGTGGCGCACTGTGAATGATCGGGTGGGCATATTATTGAAGGAACGCAGTCATGTGATTAGGGCATTCTCGGAGTTGACTTTCTGTGAAAGTGTATATCCGACACAGGCAAACTTCTTCTTAGCCAAAGTGATAGATGCTGATTCTATATATAGTTTTTTAGTGCAAAAGGGAATCATTGTCCGTAATCGCAATAAGATTGTTCGTTGTGGAAATTGTCTGAGAATTACCATTGGTACACCGGAGGAAAATAAAGCACTTATGGATGTTTTACACCAATATTCTAATATTTGAATGTCATGAAAAAAGCTTTGTTTATAGATCGCGATGGAACAATCTTGCGAGAGCCTGCTGATGAGCAGATTGACTCGTTTGAAAAGTTTGAGTTTTTGCCTGGTGTATTAGGTGCTCTTTCTTTCTTAAGAACAAAGACCGATTACGAGTTTGTCATGGTGTCGAATCAAGATGGTTTGGGCACGGAAGCATATCCTGAAGATACCTTTTGGCCTACGCATAATTTGATGTTGAATACGTTGAAAGGGGAAGGTATAGAATTCGATGACATTCTGATAGACAGAAGTTTTCCTCATGAGAATCTACCCACTCGCAAACCGGGTGTAGGGATGCTTGGAGCCTATATGAAGGGTGAGTATGATATGGGAAAGTGTTTTGTGGTGGGAGATCGTGAGACCGACGCTCAATTGGCACGTAATCTTGGTTGTAAGGCTGTAATTATTCGTGAAACAGATGATTTACCCGAGGGAGATGAACGTGTAACGTATGTGTCTTCTTGGAATAAAGCACTAGAGATTCTTTTTGCTGGTGCACGAAGAGCTTCGGTAAAGCGTACGACTAAGGAAACTGATATCTACGTCGAAGTAAATTTAGATGGAAGTGGTATTTCGCATATTCACACGGGGTTAGGATTTTTTGATCACATGTTGACCGGCAGGCCCAGCTCACCGTTGCAGGTCTTGCCGCCGAATTTGGCGGAGAAAACCGTGTCGGACACATAGCCCACGGCGCTGGGAGCCAGACCGGTGGTGTAGGAGTTGATGATGACGAACAGCGGATCGTCGGAGAGCACCTTCACGACCTCCTGGAGGAAGGGATAGAAGCTGGTCTCCATCTTCCAGATCTCACCGCTGGGGCCACGGCCAT
>JAFOXE010000237.1 GCA_017425765.1 Paraprevotella sp.
GATGAAGTTCCATAAGGCCCCCTTCCCCTCCGGGAACAGCCATCAGATCGGGAGTTTTCCATCCGTCTGCACACTGATACTCCGGCGAATACCAATTTTCCGGGATTCCCCGCCAAATACGTAGGTAACAACTAAGCTTTCTGCAAACAAAAAATCATAAGCAATTGTGCCTACACATCCCTCTATTCAGAATAAGACATTAAAAAGGGCGTCTGCACGGAATGGAATAAAAACAAGAAAGGCTTAGGGGGTAAACCTTGTCTTTGGATAATGAGAATACAGACGCCCGTAAAATGTCAACTGAACAATGGTTAACAAAAAGGTTATTTTATTTTTTGCCAGTAGATGGTAGTGCCAATGCCCCAAATATTGCCAAATAGTTTCAACTTCTTGGCATCAACAAACTCGGCCTCCACGTCCACACGGATACCCTTTGACGGATCATAGATTTCTGTGTCGTTCCACTCTTTATTCTTGGCATCGTAGCGTAGTCCCTTTACAACCACCACTTGATCGATATCCACATTACGTAACTTTTTGTCGGGATTCTTTACGTCTTTACGTTTGTTGCCGTTCTTATCCAATGGCTTCTCCACCCAAAAAACTTGAGCCGTATATGTACCATCAGCAGCCTTGGTCACACGTACCTTAGATTTACTACCACCGCGGTCAGTCAAATACTCGCCAATGATGTTGTCACCCTTGTCGTTGTAATTTTGTGCCAATGCTGTACATGAAAAGGCTACGAAAGCTGCCAATGATAAAATGAACTTTTTCATAAAATAAATTGTAAATAATTTTGATATTTATTGTACGTCTTATTGTAACATGACTAACAATTTCGTCGGCAAAAGTAGGAGGTTTTTCGCATACGTTCAAAAGGTTCTGCTTGATATTTTTGCACATTTTTATCTTTTTGAGCAAAAACCTCACTTCAGGACATCGTCCACACGCACCATAAAAGCCAAGAAAAAGAACCTACGTTTAAATAAATTTTGCATCCCAAAACGGCATACATACAGATAAAAGTTCTATTTTTGCATTTGGCCATGCCAAAATATATTATCGTTAATCATCAAAACTAAATAAATCATGTATCAGATACAAACCAACATGTCGGGTACACGACAAATGATTATTAAGGAATCGCACTTGCAAACCATCGAACAATATGCGCTATTTCGCGACCTTATAGACAGCAACGGTATCGTGGACGAAAATGTTTTGGAAAAGCTACGACTCAATGTGCGAAGCTTGGTGGAAAGCCAAGAACAACATGCTGACTTGTTGGTATTGTGCCAAGAGGTGTTGTTTCACGACCGCATGAAAGCCTATGGGCTACATCAACTCATCACCCTTTATATCAATTGGCAACAAACTAAAGACGAAGTGCAATTGGCACTGACACAAGAAGACTAAATTGTACGCATAATCGAATGAACAGTCCGCAACTGACCGACTGGCTACCCACCACCAGAAAAGAAATGCAACTGAGAGGATGGGAACAAGCTGATATAATTCTCTTCAGCGCCGATGCATACGTAGACCACCCCTCGTTTGGGGCGGCCGTAATAGGACGTATACTCGAGGCCGAAGGGCTGAGAGTGGCCATCGTGCCGCAGCCGGATTGGCATGGCGATTTCCGTGATTTTAAGAAGTTAGGAAGGCCAAGATTGTGGTTCGGTATTGCACCGGGATGTATGGACTCGATGGTGAACAAATATACCGCCAACCGACGACTTCGCAGCGAAGATGCTTATTCGCCTGACGGACGACACGACTTGCGTCCTGAATATCCCACCATTGTATACAGCCAGATATTACGACAACTCTATCCCGACACCCCCATCGTATTGGGCGGTATAGAGGCCTCGCTAAGACGACTCACACACTACGACTATTGGAAGGAAACCCTACGCCCCAGCATCCTTCTGGAAAGCAAGGCGGACATGATTGTGTATGGAATGGGCGAACGTCCTGTAACGGAACTATCAAGACAATTGGTGCATTGCTTGGACAATGCACACGAAACTCTTGACTACGACAACGAGGGAAACGCATACATCACCCGCAAAACCTTCCGTCAAGTGGTGCAGCAAGAACATTGCATACCACAAACCGTGTCGATATATGAGGGGGACAAAATTCCACAAGGTATCGGTAATGACGACATAGTGTTGCACACGCACCAACAATGCCTGGAAAATCCGAAGATGCAGGCAGAAAACTTCCGACACATTGAGGAAGAAAGCAACAAGTACGAGGCATGTCGCATCATTCAACAAACCGGAAGTCAATATGTGGTGGTCAATCCACCCTATCCACCTATGAGCAGCAGCGAGGTGGACCATTCGTTCGACTTACCTTATACTCGTCTTCCACACCCCAAATATAAAGGAAAACGAATCCCGGCCTACGACATGATTAAATTCTCTGTAAACCTACACCGAGGTTGCTTTGGAGGATGTGCCTTCTGCACCATCTCGGCGCATCAAGGAAAATTCATCAGCAGCCGTAGCAAAGAGAGCATTTTACGCGAAGTAAAAGCCGTGACACAGATGCCGGATTTCAAAGGATATCTGTCGGACTTGGGCGGCCCATCGGCTAACATGTATGCACTAAAAGGCAAACGCATTGAGTTATGTAAACGTTGCAAACGTCCGTCGTGCATACACCCCCAAATATGCCCAAACCTGAATACCGACCATCGCCCATTATTAGACATATACCATGCGGTGGACGCCTTGCCGGGAATCAAAAAAAGTTTCATCGGCAGTGGCGTGAGATACGATTTACTTTTGCATCACTCTGACAACGAAGAAGTTAATCAAGCAGCATCGCAATACACACGCGAACTCATCACCCGCCACGTGAGCGGTCGACTAAAGGTGGCTCCGGAACACACGTCGGATCGTGTACTCAACCTTATGCGAAAGCCTTCGTTTACCCTGTTTGAGGAATTCAAACGAATCTTTGAACGCATCAACCGAGAAGAGGGTCTGCAACAACAAATCATCCCCTACTTCATCAGTAGCCACCCAGGATGCACCGCTGAGGATATGGCGGAATTAGCAGTGAAAACGAAGAACTTGAATCTGCAATTGGAACAGGTGCAAGATTTTACACCCACACCTATGACAGTGAGCACGGAGGCATGGGCTACCGGATTTCATCCATATACCCTGGACCCGGTGTTCAGTGCACACACACCCAACGACAAATTGGCACAACGAATGTTCTTCTTTTGGTATAAGCCCGAACAGCAACAAGCCATACGACAGGAGTTGAGAAGAATGAAACGACCTGACCTTGAAGCCAAATTGTTTGGTACAAAAACATTCGCAAATACGAGCTCCAAACCCGTAAATAACAAACATAAAAGTACACGAACAAGAAGAAAATAAACATACAAAACGAAGAATAAAACTTCTTTGTTAGATGAATAATAATTACCTTTGCTACATAACACAAAACTACACACCATGAAAAAAATCATTCGCATCATGGCCATTGCATTACTGGCCTGCCTATACACCAACCACGTAATGGCACAAACCAATCGTGAACTACGACACCAGTATGTAATGAAGAATCTGAAGTTGGACAAAAAAACTGCGGCACAATTTGCTCCACTATTGAAACAATATCTTGACGAGTTGAAGGTAGCAAAATCGGCCTACGATGATTTGAAAGATAAATACAAGGAAATGGAAAAGGCCGGTGTCATCACCAACGGACAGGCAGAACAACTCCTAAATGCAAAGTTTGAATGTGATGCCAAAGAATTGGTGGTGAAGAAAAAGTTCTATGCCGAGTGGAGAAAAGTGTTACCCTTGAAGAAGGTGTACTATGCTTTTGACCTGGCCAATGATAAGAAGAGTAAGGTCCGAGGCGAAGAGTAGGACACAATAAGAATTACACCTTATTATATATATTATAGCGGAACGGTAAACAATGATATTCTACTTCTCCGGTACAGGCAATACGAGATGGGTGGCTCGACAGTTGTCTAAGTACACACAGGACAACCTATATTTTATTCCTGAAGAATTGGAACGTGCGCCACACACCTACACGCTGAAAGAGAACGAGCCGATTGCCTTCGTATTTCCGGTTTATGCATGGGGGCCACCGAAGATTGTGATGCAGTTCATCAAACAACTGAACATAGCAAATAGCAAAAATGCATATACGTATGCAGTATGCACTTGTGGCGACGACATGGGACGTACACGACAAATATTGGCAAAGGAATTGAAGAAAAAAGATTGGCAACTAGATGCCCTTTTTTACCTGAATATGCCAGACTGTTATATATCACTTCCCGGATTCGACGTTGACAAGCCCGAAGAACGGATGCAGAAGCTGGAGCAAGCTCCACACATCGTGGCGCACATAGCCAAAGTGCTGCAACAACGTCCGAAACGTCACTACGAGGAAAAGCCCGGTCCACTACCTCGAATAAAGAGTTATGTGTTGCGACCACTTTTTAACCGATTATTGATGAGCGATCGCCTGTTTCATGCAACAAACGATTGCATCGGATGCAAAAAGTGTAGCAAAGTCTGCCCCGTGCACAACATTACAATGTATGCACAAAAGCCTCAATGGAATGGAAACTGTACCGGATGTTTAGCATGCTACCACAACTGTCCGAAGAAGGCAGTACAATATGGCAAACGTACGAAAGGGAAAGGTCAATACCTGCATGATAACTACGTGAATACAAATGAATAAACAAAATATACAATCATAAAAACAATGGCAACAGTAGAC